>NZ_JAUSUQ010000008.1 GCF_030814135.1 Caldalkalibacillus uzonensis
AGAACTAAACAGTGCCGTCGGCACCCTTGAAAAAGAGGCACACGAACAGCGCCTTGAAGAATTGATCAAGCAACTGGAACAATATCCAGAGGCTTTAGGAGATTACCGAGATTGGCTCAAAGCACACGGCATTGACACAGAAGGCATGCGTCCCATGGGGAGTGCGGAAGGAACCATGAGCGTATTTGCCAAACGGCTCAAAAACGGCCGGAGTTGGGTTGAAAAAGGTGTGAGTGCCATGATCACTGGACTGGTGGCATATCTGGACAACTTGCCCACAAATACTTGACTCAGACCATCCTAATTAAGATGTTGACTCAGGACTCAACTTGTTGTATATTATATGATGTCGCTAACGGGAGACCGTTAGCTCCGTGCGGGCGTAGTTCAGTGGTAGAACTCCAGCCTTCCAAGCTGGTAGCGTGGGTTCGATTCCCATCGCCCGCTCCATATTATATGCATACCCTGTTCGCGTCCCAGTAGCTCAGCTGGATAGAGCAGCGGCCTTCTAAGCCGTCGGTCAGGGGTTCGAATCCTCTCTGGGACGCCATTTTGATACGTAATGTAAGTGAACGCCCTTGACGCCAGGGGCGTTTTTTTAGTACCTTAGCTTTGCAAGGAATGAAGCAGATTTCAAACTTTGTATATAAAATGAGGGAAGCATCATGCCTGACAATATCATCCCGTTTCCGGGAAAAGAACGCAAGTCCCATCATCGGCCGAACGAGTTTGCAGCGGAGCGGATCAGCCGTTGGCAAAAAGGACTGCTCAGTGAAGATTTCAAACAGCAGTGGCAAACCTTTGAAGAGATGGACTGTCTCACCGATATGACGGTGTTAAAGGTGATTGAAGCCTTTCTTCTGTTTGAGAAAGGTGACCGTACCCTGAAAACGAAACTGTTGCAAGCTTTAAAGAAAAAATGTCCGTGGCCTATCTCCATGAAGGTGAGGAAAGGGGATCAACAGCAAACGGTCAATATACAGGATGTTCCTCTCCAGTGGGAGGAGTGGGACGAGCAAGCACTTAAGCCCTGTTTGGAGTTGGAAAGATTGGCGAGTGACGATCCCAGCCTGGTGCAGATGGCCAGAGAGTTGTGGTTGTATGGGCTGGAAAAACATTATCCTTTTCTGCCAACTTTTAATAAATATTTACAGTGGACAGCTGCTCTTCATTATTATACATTAGACATAATCAATCCCGAACTGGCCAAACAGCACCTGGAGCGTCAATTGCCAGCGGTGTATCAACTTGATAGGTCCGTCATTGAAGACAAGGCTGACGCCCTTGCCCGCTGGCTGATGCAGTTGTAGAGTTTGTTGAAAACCCCTTAGTATATGTTATAATAAAGTGGTTATACGGTAAAATCATACATATATTTCTTTCGTTTCATGTTTTAGATTAATGAAAATGAGGGAAGGAATTATAGGAGGGAACAGCATATTATGAGTGCAAAATGGGAAAAACTTGAGAATAATCAAGGCGTCTTGACCGTTGAGGTGGATAAAGAGGAGTTTGCCAAAGCCCTAGATCAAGCCTTTAAAAAAGTGGTCAAGAAAGTAAATGTCCCTGGTTTCCGTAAAGGGAAAGTACCGCGCAAAATTTTTGAAGCCCGTTTTGGCGTAGAGTCACTGTATCAAGATGCCTTGGACATTATTTTACCTGAAGCTTATCAACAGGCAGTGGAAGAAACAGGCATTGAACCAGTTGACCGTCCCGAAGTGGACATCGAACAGCTGGAAAAAGACAAAAATCTGATCTTCAAAGCTACCGTTACAGTGAAGCCGGAAGTGCAACTGGGCGAGTATAAAGGTCTGGAAATACCAGAAAAAGATTTCTCCGTCACCGATGAACAGGTGGAGGAAGAACTGAACCGTGCCAGAGAACGACAAGCCGAGCTGGTTGTCGTTGAAGATGGAGAAGTCCAAGAAGGAGATACCGCTGTCATTGACTTTGAAGGATTTATTGATGGTGAAGCCTTTGAAGGTGGCAAAGGAGAAAACTACAGCCTGGAAATTGGATCAAAAACGTTTATCCCCGGCTTTGAAGAGCAGCTTGTCGGCATGAAGAAAGGGGAGGAGAAAGAGATTCAGGTCACTTTCCCTGAAGATTATCATGCCGAGGAATTCCAGGGCAAAGAAGCCACGTTTAAAGTAAAAGTGAAGGAAATTAAGCGTAAAAACCTGCCTGAACTGGATGACGAATTTGCCAAAGATGTATCCGAATTTGACACGCTGGAAGAATACAAAGCTGACCTGCGCCAAAAACTGGAAGAAAGAGCCAAGCAGGAAGAAGAAAATTATAAGCGGGAAACTGTGGTAGAAAAAGCAGCTGAGAATGCCACCATCGATATTCCCCAAGTGATGATTGATCATGAAATCGAGCACATGGTGCGGGACTTTGAACAGCGCCTGCGTCTGCAAGGGCTGGATTTGGACACTTACTTCAGCTTCTCCGGCACAGACAAAGAAGGGTTAAAAGAACAATTTAAGGACGACGCTGAAAAGCGGGTGCGCATCAATCTGACTCTGGAAGCTATTGCCAAGGCAGAAGAGATCGAGGTTACCGATGAAGAGATAGAAGCTGAGCTTGACAAGCTGGCTGAAATGTACGGCCGTGACAAAGAGGAAATTAAGAAGATCTTTACGGCCCAAGGCAACATGGAAACGATCCAGCAAGACATCAGATTCAGAAAAACGATCGATCTTTTGGTCAATCACAGCAAAATAGTTGCATAAACTAGCATATTAAAGTTAAAGTTAGAAACAAGGTACGTGTCAAAAGCGTGCCTTGTTTCATAAACTTGTTTTTCAGGCCCGGAAGGGAGTGGTCCAATGAACCTGATACCTTATGTCGTAGAGCAAACCAATCGCGGGGAAAGAGCTTACGATATTTATTCACGTCTGTTGAAAGACCGCATTATTTTCTTAGGCACCCCCATTGATGATCATGTCGCCAACAGTGTGATTGCCCAGCTGTTATTTTTGGCGGCAGAAGACCCTGAAAAAGATGTTCATCTATACATAAACTCGCCTGGAGGTTCTGTAACTGCCGGACTGGCAATTTACGATACCATGCAATACATAAAACCTGATGTTTCCACCATTTGTGTAGGGTTGGCTGCCAGTATGGGCTCGTTCCTATTGGCGGCCGGGGCCAAAGGCAAACGCTATGCTTTGCCAAACAGTGAAGTGATGATGCACCAACCTTTGGGTGGTGTCAAAGGGCAAGCGGCAGACATCAAGATTCATGCCGACTGGATTATCAAGACTAAAGAAAAATTAAACCGTATCTACGCTGAACGGACTTCTCAGCCACTCGATAAAATTGAACGGGATACGGACAGAGACTTCTTCATGGGTGCCGAAGAAGCAAAGGAGTATGGTTTAGTGGATCAGGTGATCACCCGAATCAACCAAAGCTAGAGGGGTGGGAAACATGTTTAAATTTAATGACGAAAAAGGCCAACTGAAATGCTCATTTTGCGGAAAATCACAGGACCAGGTGCGCAAACTGGTAGCCGGACCTGGTGTTTATATATGTGACGAATGTATCGAGTTGTGTACTGAAATCGTGGAAGAGGAACTGGGCCATGAAGAGGAACTGGATTTTAAAGAATTGCCTAAACCGCATGAAATCCGCAAGCATCTGGACGATTATGTGATCGGACAGGACATGGCCAAGAAAGCTCTGTCTGTTGCGGTGTATAATCACTATAAGCGCATCCGTTCCGGGGCTAGAAATGATGATGTGGAACTGGCCAAAAGTAACATTTTGCTCCTAGGTCCTACCGGAAGCGGTAAAACATTGTTGGCCCAGACTTTGGCCCGCGTTTTAAATGTTCCTTTTGCCATCGCTGATGCCACATCCTTGACCGAAGCCGGTTACGTGGGCGAAGACGTGGAGAACATCTTGCTGAAATTGATTCAAGCGGCCGACTACGATGTAGAGCGAGCTGAAAAAGGGATCATCTATATTGATGAAATCGATAAGGTGGCCCGCAAGTCAGAAAATCCGTCCATCACCCGTGATGTCTCCGGTGAAGGTGTGCAGCAAGCCTTGCTTAAGATTTTGGAAGGGACCACAGCCAGCGTACCTCCCCAAGGGGGACGCAAACATCCGCACCAGGAGTTTATCCAGATCGATACCACTAACATTCTGTTTATCTGCGGCGGTGCTTTTGACGGCATTGAACAAATCATCAAGCGACGCATCGGCAAAAAGGTGATCGGTTTCGGCACGACGGCAGAGAGCCGGGACTTAAAGCCAGGGGAATACCTGTCCAAAGTGCTGCCGGAAGACCTGCTCAAATTCGGCCTGATTCCGGAGTTTGTCGGTCGTTTGCCGGTCATCTCCACTTTGGAACCGCTGGATGAAGAGGCATTGGTCGAAATCTTAACCAAGCCGAAAAACGCGCTGGTGAAGCAGTACCAGAAGCTGATGGAAATGGACAACGTGGAGCTTGAATTTGAGGAAGAGGCCTTGCGTGCCATTGCTAAAGAGGCCATCAAACGCAACACAGGGGCCCGCGGATTGCGCTCCATCATTGAGTCCATTATGTTGGATGTCATGTTTGATCTGCCGTCCCGCTCCGACATTAAGAAATGCCTGATTACCAAGAGTGTAGTTGAAAATCAGCTTCCACCGGTCCTGATCACCACTGAAGGTGAAGTGGTGCAAAACGAAAAACCGAAGGAAAGTGCCTGATCCCATTGCCATAAATCGTCAGCCGCTTAAGGCATTCTTAAGCGGCTTTTTTGTTTATCTCTCTCCCCTTGAGGCAATACTACAAAATATCAACAGGAAACCACGTGTACCAACATCGGGGAGGGAATAAACAAATGGATTTTATGATGATTGTGATCCTGGTACAGGTCTTTTTCGGGATCATCATCGGGCTCTACTTTTGGAATTTGTTGCGCAATCAGCGGTCCAGCCGCATCGCTGTCGATAGAGAATCAAAAAAGGAATTGGAGCAGTTGCGCCGTCTGCGCTCCATCTCCTTAACACAACCGCTCAATGAAAAAGTGCGGCCCTCTTCATTTAGCGAGATTATTGGACAAGAAGACGGTATCCGCGCGCTACGGGCAGCCCTGTGTGGCCCTAACCCACAACATGTAATCGTTTACGGACCTCCCGGGGTAGGGAAAACAGCAGCCGCCCGTCTTGTTTTGGAAGAAGCCAAAAAAAGCAGTGCTTCCCCTTTTAGGGAGGATGCCAAGTTTGTGGAATTGGATGCGACAACAGCACGCTTTGATGAACGGGGCATCGCCGATCCATTAATCGGCTCCGTGCATGATCCCATTTACCAGGGTGCCGGAGCCATGGGGCAAGCAGGCATCCCCCAGCCCAAGCCCGGGGCAGTGACCAAGGCACACGGAGGTGTCCTTTTTATTGATGAAATAGGCGAATTGCATCCTATCCAAATGAATAAATTATTAAAGGTCCTTGAAGACCGCAAAGTGTATTTGGAGAGTGCCTATTACAGTGAAGAAAACCCCCAGATTCCGACTCATATTCATGATATTTTCCAAAACGGACTGCCTGCCGACTTTCGTCTGATCGGAGCCACCACCCGTACACCGGAGGAGATCCCGCCAGCCATTCGTTCCCGTTGCCTGGAGATTTTCTTTCGTGCACTCAAGCCGGATGAAATCGCTAAAATCGCCAAGGGCGCCATCAAAAAGATCCGCTTTGAATATGAACAGGGGGCTATTGATGTGATTACCCGTTATGCCACTAACGGACGGGAAGCGGTCAACGTGATTCAAATTGCTTCCGGTATTGCTTTAAGCGAGGGACGCCATACCATTAAAACCAGTGATGTGGAATGGGTGATCCACAGCAGCCAGAAATCCCCCCGTCCGGAGAAGAAGGTGCCGCCTGAGCCCCAAGTCGGCTTTGTCAATGGCTTGGCTGTTTACGGCCCCAATATGGGTGCTCTCTTGGAGATTGAAGTAACAGCCATACCAGTGACTGACGGCAGCAGGGGAACCATCAACATTACCGGCGTAGCAGAAGAGGAAACAATGGGTAACCGGGGCCGCTCCATCCGGCGCAAATCGATGGCCAAAGGGTCAATTGAAAACGTCTTGACCGTCTTGCGCCGCACAGATATCGATCCGTATGCCTATGATCTGCATGTCAACTTTCCGGGAGGCATTCCCATTGACGGACCCTCCGCTGGCATCACTATGGCCACGGCCATTTACTCGGCCGTCAAAAATATCCCGGTGGATAACAAACTGGCCATGACGGGGGAACTCAGCATTCACGGCAAGGTCAAACCGGTTGGCGGTGTGGTGGCCAAAGTGGAAGCAGCCATACAAGCAGGTTGTAACCGGGTGATTATTCCCCGTGAAAATGATCAGGCCATCTTCAAAGAGATGGACAATATTGAAGTGATCCCGGTTGATTATCTGGAAGACGTATTCAAACTTGCCCTTGTCACCGAGAAAGAGAAGCAAGGTGTTGATATGCCTCAGGAAGCTGAGATCCTGACAGCCCAAACGACTCCTGTCAGCTGATCTTCCTCACTCTGCTGATCGCTTTCGCTTCCTGTTAGACAAATCTAAACGGATAAGCTAAAATGAGACATACATTCAGCATTGTACAACAGGTCCTGAACCGCATAGCTATTGGAGGTGAACGTTTATGGGGAACGGGCAAGATGAACAACGTGAACGGGTGATTCCTCTGTTGCCCCTAAGAGGAATCATTGTTTATCCCACGATGGTCTTGCACCTGGATGTAGGCCGTCCAAAATCGGTTAATGCCCTGGAAAAGGCGATGGTGGATGATCATCAGATTTTCCTAGCTACCCAAAAAGATATTCATATAGATGAACCGGCGGAAGAGGACATTTATCAAGTGGGTACAGTGGCCCACGTGAAACAAATGTTAAAGCTGCCCAACGGCACGATCCGGGTCTTGGTAGAAGGCTTGTACCGTGCCAAGATCAAGGCCTTCCTGGAGGATGATGAGGCTTTTATGGTGCGTGCGGAACGAGTCGCTGACCGGGATGACAATGAACTGGAAACGGAAGCGTTGATGCGCGCTGTCTTAAAGCAATTTGAGCAATACATCTCTTTATCTAAAAAGATTACCCCGGAAACACTGGCTGCAGTCAGGGATATTGATGAGCCCGGCCGGCTGGCTGATGTGATCGCCAGCCATCTCTCCCTCAAAGTGAAGGATAAACAGGCTATTTTGGAGACGATTAATGTTCGCGACCGGCTGGAAAAGATTTTGTCCATCCTCAGTAATGAAAAAGAAGTGTTGGAGCTGGAGCGCAAAATTGGCCAGCGGGTTAAGAAATCCATGGAAAAGACGCAGAAAGAATACTACCTGCGGGAACAAATGAAAGCCATTCAAAAAGAGTTGGGAGAGAAAGAGGGACGGGCCGGTGAAGTGGAAGAGCTGCGCAAAAGGCTGGAGGAAAAAAACGTTCCGGAGCGGATCAAAGAGAAGGTGGAAAAAGAACTGGAACGTTACGAAAAAATGCCGCCCACGTCTGCTGAAAGCAGCGTAATCCGCAATTATATCGACTGGTTGCTTAACTTGCCTTGGACCGAGCGCACAGAGGACCGCATCGATATTGCCGAAGCAGAGAAGATTCTGGACGCTGATCACTATGGCCTGGAAAAACCGAAAGAGCGCGTCTTGGAATACTTGGCTGTTCAAAAGCTGGTCAATAAAATTAAAGGCCCCATTCTCTGTCTGGTGGGACCTCCTGGGGTGGGCAAGACATCGTTGGCCCGCTCCATTGCCAAATCGATGGGCCGCAAATTTGTCCGCATTTCACTGGGCGGGGTGCGTGATGAAGCGGAAATACGCGGGCACCGCCGCACCTATGTGGGGGCCTTGCCGGGACGCATCATCCAGGGCATGAAAACAGCCGGTACGGTCAACCCTGTTTTTTTATTGGATGAAATCGATAAAATGGCCCATGATTTCAGGGGAGACCCAGCCAGTGCGCTGTTGGAGGTTTTGGACCCAGAGCAAAACAATACGTTTAGCGACCATTTTATTGAGGAACCTTATGACTTGTCTAAAGTGATGTTTATCACCACAGCCAATACCACCCATACCATCCCCCGTCCGCTGTTGGACCGGATGGAATTGATCTACATTCCCGGCTATACGGAAGTGGAGAAAAAAGAAATTGCCTTTCATTATCTGCTTCCGAAGCAAATGGACGAACACGGTCTGAAAAAGAACCAATTGCAGTTGAAGGAAGAGGCCTTGTTAAAAGTGATTCGCCGCTACACCCGGGAAGCAGGCGTGCGCAACTTGGAGCGGCAACTGGCCACCATTTGCCGCAAAGCGGCCAAGCTGATCGTTGCTGGAGACAAGAAGCGGGTTGTTGTGACTGAAAATACCCTGGAGGACCTGTTAGGCAAGCCCAAATTCCGCTATGGCCTGGCTGAAGTGGACGATCAGGTGGGTGTGGCCACCGGGCTGGCCTGGACATCAGTTGGCGGTGATACTTTAAGTATTGAAGTGACCGTTGTCCCAGGCAAAGGGAAACTGACCTTAACAGGCAAATTGGGGGATGTGATGAAGGAGTCGGCCCAGGCTGCTTTCAGTTACATTCGCTCCAAAGCCGAATCCCTGGACATTGATCCTGAGTTTCACGAGGAGAATGATATTCATATCCATGTTCCCGAAGGGGCCATTCCCAAGGATGGTCCGTCAGCCGGCATCACCATGGCCACTGCGTTGGTATCAGCTTTAAGCGGCAAGCCAGTCTCCAAAGAAGTGGGCATGACCGGAGAGATTACCCTCCGCGGCCGGGTGCTGCCCATCGGTGGTTTGAAAGAAAAGGCCTTAGCTGCCCACCGGGCCGGCTTGAAAAAAATCCTCATCCCCAAAGAGAATGATAAAGATATTGATGATATTCCCGAAAGCGTCCGTGAGGAACTGTCCATCATCACCGTGGAACATATGGATGAGGTTTTAAAGCACGCCTTGGTAGAAAAAGAGGGGGAACAGACATGAAGGTGACCCAAGCCGAACTGGTGATCAGTGCGGTTAGTGCCAAACAATATCCACAGGAAGCCCTGCCAGAGATTGCTTTGGCCGGGCGTTCTAATGTGGGCAAATCTTCGTTTATCAACAAGCTGATTAACCGTAAAAATCTGGCCCGGACAAGTTCTAAGCCGGGCAAAACGCAGACACTTAACTTTTACAGGATTAACAAACAGTTTTTCTTCGTGGATTTGCCAGGTTACGGATATGCCAAAGTATCCAAAACAGAACGGGAACGCTGGGGCCGCTTTATTGAAGAATACTTAACCACCCGGGAACAGTTGCAGCTTATTTGCCATCTGGTCGATATCCGCCATCAGCCGACAAAGGATGACCAGACGATGGCCGACTGGCTAAATCATATGGACCTGCCCCGACTGGTGGTTGCCACCAAAGCGGATAAAATTCCAAAAGGAAAAATACATCAACATCTCAAAATCATCAAGGAAACCTTGCAACTTGACAAGGATGTCCCGCTCATTGCCTTCTCTGCCGAAACAGGTCAGGGTAAGGATGAAGTTTGGCAAGCGCTGAATCCTTATATCCTGCCTGAAAGCGGTTAATATTGTCGCATAGTTTTCATATTTTTTACACAGAATAAACAGGGCAGATTTGCTATAATAGGGTAGAGTCATGATTGTCCAGTGTCGAATTGTGGATTACATTGGCTATGGTTGTAGGATTAGAGGTGAAAGAGATGCATCTCTTGACGGTCAGTTTAAATTACAAACGGACACCGGTTGAGCTCAGGGAACGTTTTGCTGTGGCTAAAGAAGAGATTCCGGTTGCCCTTGGCCAGCTGTTCAATACGAAAAGCATTCTGGAGTGCGTGTTATTGTCAACCTGTAACCGTACGGAAGTGTTTGCTGTTGTTGACCAGCTGCACCGGGGACGGGATTTTATCACTAAGTTTTTAGGCGATTGGTTTCAGGCTGAACGCCATGAATTTGCTCCTTACCTGGACTTTAAGGAAGATGACGAGGCCACCCTCCATTTGTTCAGACTGGCTGTTGGCCTGGATTCTATGGTAATCGGGGAGACACAGATTTTGGGGCAAGTGAAAGAAGCCTTTTTTGCCGCCCAAGCTCAAGGGGCTACGGGCACCATTTTTAACACCTTGTTCAAACAAGTGATCACTTTAGCCAAAAGGGCCCATTCAGAGACTCAAATCGGGCAGCATGCCGTGTCGGTCAGCTATGCCGCCGTTGAATTAAGCCGTAAGATTCATGGTGATCTTAACCGGAAAGCCGCCTTGATCATCGGAGCCGGAAAAATGAGCGAATTGACGGCCAAGCATTTGGCCGACAATGGTGTGACTGACGTGATTGTGCTTAACCGCACGCTGGAAAGGGCTAAAGTACTGGCCGCCAAATTCGGAGGCCGTGCCTTGCCTTTTGACCGGCTTCCAGAGGCTTTGGGTCAAGCGGATATTATCATCAGTTCCACAGGAGCCAAGGGATATGTCCTCACTCGTCAGGATGTGGAGGCCGCCATGCAACTGCGTCCGGCCCGTCCGCTGTTTTTAATTGATATTGCCGTTCCGCGTGATCTCGATCCGGCCATCCATGACGTGGAAAACGTGTTTCTGTATGATATTGATGATTTGAATGGCATTGTGGAAGCTAATTTAAAGGAACGGGAAAAAGAGGCACAAAAAGTCCAAATGATGATCGAAGAAGAAATGGAAGCATTTAAACAATGGGTCGCCACGCTAGGTGTGGTTCCTGTGATTAATGCCCTGCGTCACAAAGCAATGGCCATTCAAGAGGAAACAATGAGGCGGATTGAAAATAAATGTCCCGATTTGACCGAACGGGAGCGCCGGGTGATCCGCAAACACACCAAGAGCATTATTAATCAGATGATGCACGATCCCATCGTGCGCCTGAAAGAAATGGCGGCGGAACCGGATGCCCGGCAGTCATTGGAATTGTTCACTAAAATTTTTGCCCTTGAAGACGAGTTGAAGGAGCAGGAAAAAATAGAACAGGCCAGAAAGCTGGCTGAAAACCTGGAAAAACCACATAAAGAATTTCAAAAAACGCGTGCCAAAGAACTTCCCATCCAACTTTAAAGGAGGTTCTTTTCTCCCGTGCTTGCCCACAGCTGGTTTTATTCTTTGCTGTTAGTCCTATATATCTGCAGTCTGCTGTTATACTTCATAGATATGCTTCAATCCAACCGGAAGGCCAATAGGCTGGCCTTCTGGTTGCTTTCTATTGTCTGGGGATTACAAACCTTTTACTTTACAACCAAGGCCATCGAGCAGCAGACGTTGTTGTTTTTGTCCCAATCTGACACATTATTTTTTTATGCCTGGCTGATCATCACCTTTAGCTTGCTTACCAACTGGTTTTTAAAGATGGACCTTATTCTGTTCAGTTCTAATATTTTTGGTTTTGTTGTGATGTCCTTAAGCCTGTTTCTGGTGGGACGGGAATTTTCCCCCGAACTGGCCAGCCAACTCCATTCGGAATGGGTATTTATTCACATTGCTTTGGCCTTTCTCAGTTATGCCGCTTTTACCATCTCTTTTATCGCATCGGCCCTCTACCTGGTGCAACATGCTTTGTTGAAACGGAAAAAGATCAGGCAGTTTTACCGCTGGCCCAGTTTAATGCAGCTGGATCAGGCCGCTTTGTGGGTGAATATGGTAGGTGTACCACTGTTATTGATGAGTTTGGTGCTGGGTGTGATTTGGGCCTACCATACTTTAGAGAGGGCAGTTTGGCTGGATGCCAAAGTGCTGTTTTCCGTGCTGGTGATTGGGTTATACAGTACGTATCTTTATCAGCGCCTGGCCCGGGGATGGGCAGGCAAACAATTGGCCGAGTTAAATGTGATCTGTTTTTTGGTCCTGTTGGCCAACTATTTAATCTCGACGCAATTTACGCAATTTCATATTTAAAGGGGCAGTACATGTCATGTGCAGCAAGTGAGCACCTTTGTTTGGAGAGGATGATTGAAACATGGCCCGACACATCGTCATCGGTTCAAGGCGAAGCAAACTGGCTTTGACGCAGACCCGCTGGGTGATTAGCAAGCTGGAAGCATTGGGCTTGCCCTACACTTTTGAAATTAAAGAGATTGTGACCAAAGGGGATAAGGTTGTGGACCGCATGTTGTCCAAGGTAGGCGGCAAAGGGCTGTTTGTCAAGGAAATTGAGCAGGCTTTGCTTGATGAAAAGATTGATTTTGCGGTGCACAGTGTGAAAGATATGCCTGCTGAGCTGCCCCCTGGGCTGGAGCTGGCTAGTGTGCCGGAGCGTGAGGATCCACGGGATTGTCTTATTTCCAAGAAAGGTCTGCCCCTGGAGGAGCTCCCGCAAGGGGCTGTGATCGGGACGAGCAGTTTGCGCCGTTCAGCTCAAATCTTGCATGCCCGGCCCGACTTACAGATAAAATGGATTCGGGGCAATATCGATACCCGGCTGAGGAAGCTGAAGGAAGAGCAGTATGATGCCATTATCCTGGCGGCGTCTGGCTTAAAGCGCATGGGTTGGAACGATGAGGTTGTCACGCAGTATCTTGAGCCGGACATGTGTCTGCCGGCTGTGGGGCAGGGGGCGTTGGGCATCGAATGCCGCACCAGTGACCAGGAACTGAAACGGTTATTGGCACATATCCATCATGAACAGACCGGGCTTGCCGTGACAGCTGAACGCACTTTTTTGGCTGAAATGGGGGGCAGCTGCCATGTTCCTGTGGCCTGTTATGCACAAAAAGGTGATACAGGTCTGGTGTTGACCGGCCTGATTGCTTCACCGGATGGACAGACGGTGCTCAAAGAACGCCTGACTGGGGATGAGCCCGTTGAGCTGGGGCGCCAGGTGGCCAGGGTCTTAAAATGTCGCGGGGCAGAGGAGATATTAGCTCAGGTCAAGAAAGACCTGGACTTATGAACGGGGGATTAGGGAGAATGAACAGTTCGGCTTTAGCCGGAAAAACAGTGGTGGTGACACGACCAAGGGAACAGGCAGAGGATATAATTGCCAAGCTGGAAATGTGCCAGGCACAACCCTATCTTCTGCCCTTAATCCAGACGACTTGGGCCAATGATCTTGCTCCACTGGATCAGGCCATTCATCGTCTGGACAGTTACGATGGTGTGCTGTTCAGCAGTGTCAACGGCGTGCGTTACTTTTTCCACAGGGCCGGGGAATTAGCTGCTGCGGACGGTACAAATGGGGTTATCTCCCGGCTGAATGGCCTGTTTGTGGCAGCGGTGGGTCCCGCAACAGCCCGCGCTTTACACAAGGAGAGCCTGTCCCAAGTTCATGTGCCCCACTCTTATAAACAGGAAGAACTCGTTCAATTGCTGCAAAACAGATTGCAACCGGGAAGCCGGCTGCTATACCCCCGGGCAAAGGTGGTCCGCCCCCACTTGCTTGAGCAGTTGGTCCAGTCCGGGTTTGACGTTGATGATGTGGTGGTTTACCAAACAGAATATAGACTTGAGGGCAAGGAAAAATTTGTACGTGATTTGGCGCAAGGCAAAGTAGATGTTGTCACCTTTACCAGTGCTTCCACCGTTAAAGCATTTGACCAACTATTAAGTTCTCACAAGATGCCCAAGACAGACTTACCGGTTACGATCGCTTGTATTGGGCCTATAACAGCCAAAGAGGCTGAAAAACGGGGTATTCCAGTCCATGTGGTGGCTCGTGAGCATACCGTAAATGGCTTAATCCGGGCATTAGAAGATTATTATACATATAAGGGGTGATACCATGTTTGAGCGTTTGCGTCGTTTGCGTTCATCAGCTGCGATGAGACGCATGGTCCGCGAAACAGACTTAACTGTCAATGATCTGATTTATCCCTTATTTGTGGTCGAAGGGGAGAACAAAAAAGAGGAAGTTACCTCTATGCCGGGTGTGTATCATTATTCCCTTGACCGATTGGAAGAGGAAATTGAATCAGTTCGCTCCCTCAACATTCCTGCTGTGATCTTATTTGGTGTTCCCAACCATAAGGATGAACAGGGCAGTGAGGCCTATGCTGAGGAGGGCATTGTCCAGCGGGCGGTTCGGCTGATTAAGGAGCAAGCCCCTGACTTGGTGGTGATGGCCGACACTTGTTTGTGCCAATACACCGATCATGGTCACTGCGGCGTTGTGGAAGATGGAGAAGTAAAAAATGATCCTTCCCTTGAGTTACTGGTCAAAACAGCCGTTTCCCAGGCCCGTGCCGGGGCTGATGTGATTGCTCCCTCCAACATGATGGATGGTTTTGTCTATGCGATTAGGCAAGGCTTGGATGAAGCTGGTTATGAGCATCTCCCCATTATGTCTTACGCGGTTAAATATGCTTCTGCTTTTTACGGTCCTTTTCGTGATGCCGCCCATTCGGCGCCCCAGTTTGGCGACCGTAAAACTTATCAGATGGATCCGGCCAACCGCTTGGAAGCATTGCGTGAAGCACAAGCTGACATTGAGCAGGGAGCAGATATGCTGATGGTGAAACCAGCCATGGCCTATATGGACGTGATCCGGGAACTGAAGGACCGCTTCCCCTATCCGCTGGCTGCCTACAATGTGAGTGGTGAATATGCAATGATTAAAGCAGCAGCCCAAAATGGCTGGATCAATGAGCGGGATGTGGTGCTGGAGTTATTAACCGGTTTGAAACGGGCCGGTGCTGACTTGATTTTGACCTATTTCGCCAAAGATGTGGCCAAATGGTTAGGAGGGAAAAGCGATGCCTAATTACGAACGTTCCATTGCTGCTTTTAAGGAGGCACAAAAATACATCCCCGGTGGCGTGAACAGTCCGGTGAGGGCTTTTAAATCGGTGGGGATGAACCCCATCTATTTTGAACGGGGGCAAGGATCCAAAGTTTATGATATTGACGGAAACGAATACATTGACTATGTGGCCTCCTGGGGACCGCTCATTGCCGGCCATGCCCATCCTCAAGTGGTGGAAGCGCTGAAAAAAGTGATGGAAAAAGGAACCAGCTTCGGTGCGCCAACTGAAATTGAAACAGCGCTGGCCAAGCTGGTGGTGGAACGGGTACCTGGTGTGGAGATTGTGCGTATGGTCAACTCCGGAACAGAGGCGACGATGAGTGCCTTGCGTCTGGCCCGGGGGTATACTAAGCGCAACAAGATCATCAAATTTATCGGCAGCTATCACGGTCATGCCGACTTTCTGCTGATTAAAGCCGGTTCAGGCGTGGCCACACTGGGCTTGCCTGACTCTCCCGGCGTTCCCGAGGCTACGGCTCAGCAGACGATTACAGTGCCGTACAATGAACTGGACAGTGTCCAACTGGCCTTTGAACGCTACGGAGATGATATTGCTGCCGTCATTTTGGAACCGGTGGCCGGCAACATGGGTGTAGTGCCGCCTGTGGCCGGATTTTTAGAAGGGTTACGGGAGATCACCAAAAAATATGGTGCGCTGTTAATTTTTGATGAAGTGATGACCGGCTTCCGCGTGGATTATGCGTGCGCCCAAGGTAAGTATGGAGTAATCCCTGATTTAACCTGCTTTGGCAAGGTGATCGGTGGCGGATTGCCTGTCGGGGCTTACGGCGGCAGAAAAGAGATCATGGATCAGGTGGCACCGGTGGGCCCCATTTACCAGGCGGGAACATTATCGGGCAACCCGCTGGCCATGACAGCTGGTTATGAAACACTGTCCTTGATGACCCGGGAGCGATATGAAGAACTGGAGGAGAAAGGGGCCTACTTGGCAGAGGGGCTGCGCAGAAATGCAGAGAAACATGGCATCCCTTGCACCATTAACCGTGCGGGTTCCATGGTCGGGTTCTTCTTTACAGAGGGGCCGGTGACCAACTTTGAACAGGCTGCCCGCTCCGACCTGAATCGGTTTGCCCGTTACTTCCAGCTGATGGTGGAACAGGGCGTCTATATCCCGCCATCCCAATTTGAAGGGATGTTTATCTCCATCGTACACACCAAAGAGGATCTTGATCGGACCATTGCTGCGTGCGACAAAGCCCTGGCTACTTTGGTTAAAGAAGGCCTGTAAAAAGGTTTTTTAACTGACAGCACTATATCGCTTTTATTTGCCACACTCTTCTCTTTAATGAGGCTCGTGACAGTCTCTGCAGGATGAAGGGAGTGGCTCTTTTTTTACGCTAATCAAGAGTTATAAATGGGGGGACATTCCCATATATATAAGCATAAAGCCCTTATTGTGGGATTGGAAGGAGGATGGCCTTATGTCGTTGGAGCACGGTTCTCCGGTTCGGTTTCATTTGGAGGAGACGGTTTGGCTGGATGACCGGGCCGATGTCACTGAGATTATCAGCTTGGATCTGGAACCTGATGTTGAAGTGTCAGAAGAAGATCAACTTGTCAACATTAAAGGTTATCTTGTCTTAACTGGGCGTTTTCAAACACTGAATGATGAGCTGGATCTTGATAAAGGCTCGCTGAAAGAGCAGTTACAGTTTCAGTCCTTGCAAGTTGAACAGAAAGAAATTGATTACCCTCAGTTTGGAAAAATTGAAAAACGGTTTCCCCTTGATGTCACCGTCCCCTCAACCAAAGTAGACAAACTGGAGGATGTGTATGTCAGCGTTGATCAGTTTGATTATTCGGTGGAGCATGGTCATTGTTTAGTGATTGAAGCAGATATTTCATTGCTCGGGGTGAAAAACGGGCTAAAAGTGGATAACACATCCCGTAAAAAAAGCCCGCGCATTGATCAAGGGACAGCTGTTAGTCAATCTGACGGAAGGGAGTTGGAAAGCACGGTGAGTGCAGAGGACAGCCGGAAAGGAGAAGAGGAAAAAGAGCATCTAGAGCATCTTGATGCTGTCAGGGCAGAAGGAACAAGTCAAGAGGATGACTCAGACCAAGTACAAGTACAGGAAGGCAATCAAGTACAGGAAGGTAATCGAGTACAGGAAGAGGTTCAAGCACAGGAAGCAGAATCAGGAGCGGAATTAAAAGAAAGAAAGGAGCTTGCTGCACAGAGCCAATTTAGTTTTGAAGTGAGCGCGTCAAACACAGAAGCGGCACGTTCTGCCCACGACCTGCCAAATGGAGAGGAGCACATTGCTGGACAAGAAACAGATGCGACGGAACCGCAGTCCAGGACAGAGGAAGAAGAGCAGGAGCCGCAGGCAGAAAAAGAGCAGGAGCTGCAGGAAACTGAAGAGGTGTCTGCCAGTCAAGGTGAAGAGTCCAGGGACCAGATTAACGACAGAGACCAGATTGACGAGTCCGAAGAGAGCACTCCCCGTGTAGAGACAACCATTCGTCCCAAAGACGAGGGAGATCAAGAAGAAGTGCAAGCGGCAAGTTACGGGAACCCAGCTGATAGTAGTGATCAAGCCACAGAAACGGCGGAAGAAGAGCCACGTCCGGCTAAAGTGACTAGTTTTCTTAGCAAGCTGATGTCAACGAAGGAAGAGGAAGCACCCAAACGGGCCAAGCTGAAAATGTGTATTGTGCAGCGCCACGAAACTTTGGATCAGATCGCTGAGCGTTATGAGGTAACGGTGGAAGAGATTATCCGCTTTAACCGTTTGGAGACCGGGCAAGTGGCTGCCGGGGACGTGGTGTATATCCCCATTCGCCACCAGCAACAAAGCAATTGACGGTCTCTTCCTTCCAGGAGCTTGGCATCTGACTTTCCCATGAACCAAAGGGGGTGAGAGCTTGACTCGCCTTCTGTTTACCTCTCCTGAAGTGGAAGCAGTCAGTCAAGCATACCATTTTCATGTCTATCAGGCCCAGCGGACCGCAGATGGTTATGATCTGGAAACGGACTGCGGGTCTAAATCGGTCACTGAAATTAAGGATCCCGATGCTTTGAAATGGTCCTATCACTGGCGGGAAGCAGTGGTAAAAAGAGGCTTCCGCCAAGTGGACCGTTTCATTTTGACCAGGGACAAAACAGCTTACCTTTCAACTCAATCGTCCTATTTGGTCGTGCGGGACCGCCTGGCAGGAGAGCCGGTCGATTTTTCCCGCTCTGAAGCGTGGCAAGCCCTGGGGACAAGTACCGCTTTAATCCATTGCGCCTTAGAAGATACTGCCAAACTAAAGCTGGGTTTGGGAGCCGTGGATACACCGTCTGCCTTTATGTCTCCCGGGGAACTGGCCCGCTTAAAACACAAATTAAAAAAGAAGAGGAGCGCGGTTGCTTCTCTCCTTGTGAAACAATGGCCCCTGCTTTATAAACGCTATCTTGTCGCAAGGAAACTTTACCGCAAAAGTCAGCCTGTTTTGTCCCAGATGCTGTCACTGCCTGTGCTTGATTACTCCTTTTGGAAGATGGTGGGCGGGGGTTGTCTGGCCTTTGAAGGGCCCCTAGATAAACCTGTGCTGGGCTTTCAAGCCTTAAGTAAATTGATCCAAGAGCTGTGGCTTCGCTTTGGTATAGATGAGGAGCAATTGGTCCTTTTTTTCACAGCCTTTGAACACGATTACCAGCCGTCTGTCTATGTGTTTTATCACATGCTTGCTCATCTTGTCTATCCGGAGCAGCTGTTAACATTTATCCAAGGGTATGTTGAACAACAAGAAGAGGGGACAGCCGCCCAAGACGAATGGGAGCAGATGGTCACACAGCAAGAAAAACTGGACCGGCTGCATATCTGGCTGGCGGAGCGCATTGATCAAATGCGGGAGGATTTAGGAGGACATGTTGCTGATTGACCGTGAGCAAGCCGATTCCATTGTCAAGGACTTGGTGTTGAGTGAATACGACTTGCACCCCCAAACAACAGCAGCGTACGGCTGCGTGACCAAACTGGTCTGCCCACAGGGAGCATATGCCTTGAAAGAGACCAAAGTCACAGCCAAACAGCTGCAGCTTCTTGCCGGGTGGTTCGACAAACTAGCCCAGGAAGAGTCAGCACCTGTGGTCCCGTTTTATCCCAATAAATTTGGTGATCCCTTTGTTGATTATCTGAACAGATTATACTATGTGACCCCCTGGCTTGATGATGATATTGAAGCAAAGTACCGGCTAGATTGGGAGCCAAGCGTGCTTACGGCACTGGGACGGCTTCACCGCTTCACCTTAACCGTCACTCCTGCGGTCCAGAAACACCTGGAAGCATTGACACGGGTGAAGATACGCTGGCTGAAACAGCTCAGGCGCATGGAATACTACCAAAGACGAGCCGAGGCAAAGCCGTTGTTTTCTCCTTTCGAGGGTAGCTTTCTTCATGCCTTCGACTATTTATATCAGTGTGCCGTCCGGTCCATCCGCTATTTAGAAGCTTGGATTAAACGGGGGGCGGGGCTGAAGCACTGGCCCCTCGTGCTTTGTCATGGACGTCCGGCCCGTTCCCATGTGGTGTTTAGAAAAGGGAAGTGTTATATCATCAATTTTGATCGAAGTAAAATGGCCCATCCCGTCATGGATCTGGCTCTGTTTTTCAGACGGCATCTCGTACCCTCCCTGCATGTGAGGGCGGGGTACGGAATGAACTGGATGGCTGCTTATGAAAATCAGTTTCCATTGGGCCGCTTCGACAAAGGATTGCTGGCTATTTTGCTACTCTTCCCCGAACGCCTCTTTACAGAGGTTGAAGCCTATTATCAGGGGAAAAAGGACCTCTCCCCACTGAAGCGTCTCCATCGTTTTAGAAAGGAATTAGACCGTTTTAATACGCTGCGGACGTTTGCCAGAGCGTTGCTGGCGACTACAGCCAGTCAATCAGCAGGAAGAGAATAATCGCAAAGATAACCAAGAGCAGAAAGACATCAAACGGCGTGGGGAAAAAGATGGTGCGGACCAATTGGAAGATGGCCAGCGGAATAAAAATCTGTGCTGCAATCTCTTTCGACTGGTAACCCCAATACTTGCAACGCTGCTTGAACTGCAAATAATAGTGTTTAATTTTATATTTGTTCCATTTTAAGTTCATAATAATCACCTTTTTTAGGCCTAAGAATGACATGTGGTGTCTATGACAGCATATGCAAGGGATAGATGAACTGATACAAAGTGTCGTTCCCTTTCGGAGAGAGTCCGAGAGAGGTTGGAGCAGTTCTTCCTAGAACTCCCGCCTTTAGGCATGGGAGGCTCAGAGACTGGGCTTGACGAAGGCAGGTATAGACAGTAAAATAATGGTCAAACATAGATGTAGCGTAACGATTAACATCATCTCATACAGATTGATGACAATGAGAGGGAAGAGTAAATAGCGGCGTCATTGCAGAGAGGAAAATGCGTGGCTGAAACATTTTCCATGACAAGGCTATTGAAGGTCGCCCTCGAGTCATTTTCCTGAACCTTGGCCCTAGAGGGGCAAGCAGTAAGGAAAATCGGTTGATCCGTTATCTCTTTGAGCGTACTTGTTCCTGACGGCTTATGGCAAGCGCCGGCCTCTTATGTGAAATCTGCACTGTTAATCCCTGACTTAGTGGCTGTTGGCCGTCGCAAGAGCAAGTAAAAAAAGGTGGTACCGCGGAGTCTCTTCGTCCTTTTGGGTGAGAGGCTTTTTTTAATTATACAGGTGTTTCTGCTGTTTAACTTGTTCACAAGCAAGTGATATCAAACAAATGTGCCAAAGTGAGACAAAAAGAAGTATGCCTGAAGGAGTGAACCTGATGAATAACGACACACAATTATCTATGCCCACCAAATATGAGCCTCGTCAAACTGAGGGGAAATGGTATCAATACTGGCTGGATCATCAGTTTTTTAAGCCCAGCGAAGATCCGCAGAAAGAGCCATTTACCATTGTTATCCCGCCGCCTAATGTGACTGGTCGTCTGCACTTGGGACATGCCTGGGATGGCACCCTGCAAGATATCATTATCCGCATCAAACGGATGCAAGGCTACGATGCCTTGTGGCTGCCGGGAATGGACCATGCTGGCATTGCCACGCAGGCCAGGGTAGAGGCCAAACTGAAAGAAGAGGGCAAAACCCGCTATGATTTGGGGCGGGAAGCTTTCGTCAAGCAGGTTTGGGAATGGAAAGAAGAGTACGCTTCCGTGATCCGTGAACAATGGGCCAAGCTGGGCTTGTCCCTGGACTATTCCCGGGAGCGTTTCACTCTGGATGAAGGGCTGTCCAAGGCAGTCCGGGAAGTGTTTGTCCGCCTCTATGAGAAAGGGTTAATCTACCGGGGCAAATATATCATTAACTGGGATCCTGAAACCCGCACCGCATTATCAGATATTGAGGTCGAGTACAAAGAAATAAACGGTCATCTGTATCATTTGCGCTATCCACTCGTTGAAGGCAGCGGTTCTATTGAAGTGGCGACTACGCGACCTGAAACAATGCTGGGAGATACGGCTGTGGCGGTACATCCTGAGGATGAGCGTTACAAGCATCTGATCGGCAAAACGGTGAAGCTGCCCATTGTTGGCCGAGAAATCCCCATTATTGCTGATGAGTATGTCGATATGGCCTTTGGCAGTGGGGCGGTGAAAATAACCCCTGCCCATGACCCCAATGACTTTGAGATTGGACAGCGGCACAACCTGGAGCAAATTCTGGTGATGGACGAAAGCGGCCGCATGAATGAGAACGCCGGTCCATATCAGGGCTTGGACCGTTTTGAATGCCGGAAATTAATTGTGAAGGATCTGCAAGATCAGGGGGTGCTGTTCAAAATTGAAGATCACGTGCATAGTGTGGGGCACAGCCAACGGAGCGGGGCTGTGGTGGAGCCGTATCTCTCCACCCAGTGGTTTGTCAAAATGAAGCCGCTGGCTGAACAGGCCATCCGCCTGCAGCACGAAGCTGATACCAAGGTTAATTTCGTGCCGGAGCGCTTTGAAAAAATCTATCTGCATTGGATCGAAAATGTGCGCGACTGGTGTATTTCGCGCCAGTTATGGTGGGGACACCGCATCCCAGCCTGGTATACACCGAACGGGGATGTAATTGTAGCTCGCACAGAGGAAGAGGCCACACACATCGCCCAGGAAAAATACGGCACAACAGACATTACCCAGGATGAGGATGTGCTGGACACCTGGTTCAGCTCCGGCTTGTGGCCTTTTTCCACCATGGGCTGGCCCGATGAGACAGCGGATATGAAGCGCTACTATCCCACGGATTGTCTGGTGACAGGCTACGACATTATCTACTTCTGGGTGGCCCGCATGATCTTTACAGCTCTGGAGTTCACCCACAGCCGCCCCTTTAAAGATGTGCTGATTCATGGCCTGATTCGCGACGCTGAAGGGCGCAAGATGTCCAAATCGCTGGGCAACGGAGTGGACCCCATGGATGTGATCGAGAAACACGGGGCAGATGCCTTGCGCTTCATGTTGGCCACGGGAAGTTCCCCGGGACATGACCTGCGCTTCCATTGGGAAAAGGTAGAAGCGGCCCGCAACTTTGCCAATAAAATTTGGAACGCTTCCCGCTTTGCCCTGATGAACCTGCAGGACTTTGACGGGGAAAAGACTGACATCAGCGGGGAACTGTCCACGCCAAACCGCTGGATTTTACACCGTCTCAACCATACCGTACGTGAGGTCACCAAACTGGCTGATCAATATGAGTTTGGTGAAGTGGGACGGCTCCTCTATCACTTTATTTGGGATGAGTTTTGTGACTGGTATATTGAAATGGCCAAGATTCCGCTGTACGGTGACGATGCCGGGGCCAAGCGGGAAACACAGGCTGTCCTTGCTTACACATTGGATCGGACACTGCGTTTGTTGCATCCGTTTATGCCCTTTATAACCGAGGAAATTTGGCAGCACCTGCCAGGCAGTGGAGCAAGCATCACAGTAGCCAGCTGGCCGGAAGCCAGAGCAGAGTTTGACCAGCCTGATGCAGAAAAAGAGATGGCTTTGATCATGGATGTGATCCGGGCGGTGCGCAATATCCGCGCCGAAGTAAACGTGCCCCTGGGCAAAGCAGTAGATATCATGATTAAACCTTCCACTGTACACCATGAGCAATATTTACGGGGAAATGAAGATATTATTGCCCGCTTAACCAATCCGCACAAACTGGAGATCAGCACGAATTTAGAGGTGCCGGAACAAGCCATGTCCTCTGTCGTCAGCGGGGCTGAAATTTATCTGCCTCTGGCTGGCTTAATCGATGTGGAGCAAGAACTGGCCCGACTGGATAAGGAAAAACAAAAACTTGAAGCAGAGGTGGCGCGGGCTGAGCAGAAACTTGCCAACAAAGGCTTTACCGCAAAAGCCCCGCAACATATTGTGGAGGCAGAGCGGGAGAAACTGAAGGATTATCAGGAACAATTGCAGCAAGTACAAGAGCGGATCAATGAGTTGAAAAAAATGAGCTAACGAGGGATGCATCATGAGTTTTCAAACAGCACAGGAAGCGATTGAGTGGATGCACAGCTTGGAACATTTGGGCATTAAACCCGGATTGAAGCGGATGGAATGGCTGATGGAACGCCTGGGCCATCCTGAGCGGCTGCTTAAGTTTGTCCATATCGGGGGAACCAATGGTAAAGGGTCCACTTTGGCCTTTCTGAGTCATGTGTTACAAGAAGCAGGGTATCAGGTGGCTGCGTTTACCTCACCTTACCTGATCCGCTTTCAAAACCGCATTCAGAATAATGGAGAGGACATCGCCGATGAGCATCTGGTACAGGTGGCGAACAAAATCAAGCCGCTGGTGGAGGAGTTGGCCCGGACTGAGCTGGGCTCTCCAACCGAATTTGAAGTGGTGACCACCTTGGCCATCGAATATTTTGCCCGTATTGCCTATCCTGATGTGGTTCTGTGGGAGGTGGGTCTGGGCGGCCGTCTGGACTCCACCAACATTGTCACTCCAATTGCTTCTGTGATTACCAATGTGGGTTACGACCACATGCACATTTTGGGTGATACCTTGAAGGAGATTGCCGCAGAAAAAGCAGGTATTATTAAGCCCGGGGTTCCACTGATCACAGGTGTTCAAGACGAGGGTCCTTTGCAGGTGATCGAGGGTATAGCCAAGGAGAAAAAAGCTTCAGTCTACCGTTTAGGACAAGCCTTTTTTATTGAGGATGAAAGCTGTGATGAACATGGACAATCGTTCTCGTACCGTTCCATGTTTACCCGTTTGCAGGATGTACGTATTGGTTTAAAAGGTTCTCATCAGCTTCAAAACGCTGCCGTGGCCATGATGACGCTGGAAGTGCTCAAGCAATTTTATGCCCTGATTTGGGAAGAGGAAGAACTGCGCCGGGGCCTGGAGCAGACCAGTTGGCCCGGCCGCTTGGAAGTGATACAAAGAGAGCCCCTGGTGCTGATTGATGGAGCCCATAACCCCCAAGGAATGGAAGCTTTGGCTCAGTCGCTGGTGCGTCACTATCCCCATCACCACTGGACGGTCATCTTTTCGGCCATGCAGGACAAGCCGGTGGCAGAGATGATCAAGCCTCTGACTGGTGTAGCCAAGCGTGTGGTGCTGACTCAGTTTGAGGGGGGACCGCGAACAGCATCAGCACGGGATTTGTATCAAGCGGTTCAGCAGGAGGGGATCTCTTCCGAGCTGGAAATGAGTGTGGAACCGGATTGGGAGAAAGCGTTTCGCGAGGCCTTAGCCTCGTCAGGGAAACAGCAGGCGATTTGCTTTGCGGGCTCACTGTATTTTATTGCTCACATTCGACAAACTATAAGTCAAAACGACCAGCGTTATCACTGATAGACAATTTATGACATAAAACAGGGAAATAAGTCCTGTTTTTAGAGGACAATTGGCATAGTTAATTTTTACTAAATTCATTGTCAAGCCCCGTAAAAAGGTGTAAGATTAATCTGCATTATGGACCTGGATGAGTAACTATGGTGGGTTGTTAAGTTTGATAAGGAGCGTAGAGTAGATGGGGCGTTGGAAAAAAATCTTGATATTGAGCTGTGCCATTGTCCTCTATTCTGTCTTTTTCTTGTTCATGTGGCAAAGTTTCGATTGGCACCGGCTTCAAGCTCAGGACATGATCGGCATCTTCTGTTTTTTGGGTTTAATGGTGCTCATTAATGCCTTCCCAATTGAGATTAAGGGAACCAATATCGTCTTGACCAATGCCGTGTCAATGGCTGCGTTTTTACAATTTGGACTGTGGGTAGAGGCCATATTAACCCAATTGTCCATTTTGGTCACGTTGGTCAGGATTAGAGCCACAACGTGGGAACGGTATATGGGTAATTTAATGATGTTTTTGACTACGTCAGTCTGTTCGGCGGCTATCTTTTACGCTCTAGGAGGGGTGACCGGTCCATTCACTCCCGATACTTTTCCTGCTTTAATCGTGCCGATCATCGGTTATATCTGTACTTCCGTTGTGATCAATCATATTTTGCTTAATCTGTTAAAATGGTTGTTTTACCATCAAAAGCCTGAATTTTTCGGGAAGTCACTGTGGTGGGAAGTGATTCCCCTCGGTATGATGACACCTACTGGCATCCTCATCTATATGCTGTATGCTCAGGTTGGTCCCTGGGTTTTTCTCTATGTTGTTCTTCCTGTTGTTTCATTTACTGTGATTTTCAGTTTGTTTGTCCGACTTAATACCATTAATCATAAATTGCGTACACTTCATAATTTAGGTAACCAGATGACGGCCAATCTCCATTTTGAAGATGTGATCGACCGTTTGGTGCAGGCGGTTTCCAAGTTGGTGCCCTATCAGTATTGCTATTTGTTTCGTGTGGATCGAGGGCGAGGAACATTAAAGCCGGTCCGTTTGCTTGGCAAAGGGATTCCGCCGGATGAATATGTGAGCTTTATGGGCATAGAAGTGCAGATTGGCGAAGGTCTGAGTGGTCAGGTGGCCAGCCAGGGAGAAACAAAGGTGATCGGCAGTGAAAGAGAAGATCTCCATTTTAAGCACGAGCCTGATTTTTTGCACGATCAGCAGTCTATCCTGGCCGTGCCTCTAAAATATGATCAAAAAGTATACGGTGTGTTAACAGTTAGCGACAACAAACCGAATCGGTATAGTAAAGAGGATGTGACACTTTTAGAAATTTTGGCTAGCCAGGCGGCTATCGCTTTTAAAAACGCCTATGATTACCAGCGGACCAAACGGCAAAGCGAGCGGGACGAGTTGACAGGTCTATATAATTACCGTTACTTTACACGGTATTTGTCCAAACAGCTAGAGCAAGCTGATCAAAATCGCCCGCTCGCGCTTATTTTGTTAGATATCGACCACTTTAAACAGGTGAATGACCAATATGGTCATTTAGCGGGGAATGAGATTCTGAAGCGGATTGCTGCTATCATACAGGAAGTTGTTAATGGAAAAGGGATTGTCGCCCGTTACGGAGGAGAAGAGTTTACTATTTTGCTGATTAACGTGACTGAGCAAGAAGCGTATGAGTGGGCGGAGCGGTTGCGGGCGAAGGTAGAGCAAACGAGGATTGAGGTGGTCCCCTGTTTAAATGATGAGAAACCAGCGGGCCCTGTTCTGCTCAATGTGACGGTTAGCATAGGCCTGGCCCTCTACCCCCATCATGCTGATGACGCGGCTAGTCTGTTGCGCTATGCCGACCGGGCCATGTATATGGGGGCCAAGCAAAAGGGACGCAACAAAGTGGCGGTTTATCAAGAGGGTTAGCTTGCTTTTAATATGAAAAGATTACGTTTTAACTTGTGAGGGATACCCTTTGTTTGTCATAGATAGTTTGATCTTCGTGACAGCCCTGTTTTTGGGCAGTTTTTATAATGTACTGGCCATTCGCCTATTGAAGAAGCAGTCTTTCGTTTATCCACCTTCCCATTGTCCCCAATGTCAACATCGGTTAGCTCCTTGGGACCTTGTACCGCTTCTCAGTTACCTTGTTTTAAGAGGAAAATGCCGCTATTGTCAGTCACCCATTTCTCCCCTGTATCCTGCAGGAGAGCTGCTCACCGGCCTCAGTTTGTATCTGGCCTACCGTCACTTAGGCTTACAGCTCGAACTGCTGCCGGCTGTGATTTTGATTTCGGTTCTTGTCTTGGCCGTGCTGACTGACCTGAGGAAAAAGCTGATTTTAGATGTAATTACCCTGCCGGCACTTGTGCTCCTGCTTGTATTGCGCCTTGTGATCGGAGAGTATTCTTTTTGGTTTTACCTGGCGGGAGGTCTCACCGGTTTTGGTCTATTGCTCTTAATTAGCATAGTGAGCCGGGGAGGGATGGGGGGAGGAGATATTAAACTGTACGCCTTGATCGGTGTGGTGCTTGGTCCTTCGCTGACGCTGCTCAGCCTGGTCTTAGCTTCTTTTATGGGAGCGTTGGTTGGCGGCGTGATGATCTTGCTAGGGCGTTGGCAGCGTAAAGAAACTATCCCGTTTGCTCCCTTCATTTTTGTGGGGACTTTTGTGGCCTACTTCTACGGAGAGACGGTGTGGGTGTGGTATCTTCAACTTTGGTAGGGGATGATGGTCTGTTGCAGTTCTAATTCGGCACGTTCCTCATAGACTAGTGATAAAAGCACTAGATTGATAGAGGAGCGAGAGGCCATGACGAGAAAAAACAAGCTCACCTTCCTGTTTCCCCCCGATAAGGACGGCGATCATCCTGATATCCAGTGGGAAACCTATTACACTGGCAGGACAAGCAACATGCACAACGACAACAAGAAAGACGCCAGGGCCTATGCAGGGCCTGTCCGGCGCCCATCCTGGTCCAGAGAGATAAAAAATGAAGATGCGCCCTTTCTTGTTGACTTGCCTGAAAACAAAGAAACGACACGCCGTCCCAGTTTACCTCCCAGCCGCTACGAACGGCGCAGTAAAATAAAAAAGAACAAGGAGCGGAGCAGAACAGTCCTGTCCCTGCCCCAACTGAAAGTGGGCTCCAAGCTGGCCTTGATTGCAGCGTCAGCGGTGGCCCTGGGGGTGATGATGGGCATGATGGTATTTTCTTTTTTTGCCGTGGAGGGCACAGATGGGGCTCAAATCGGCAGTTCTCAAGCGCCTGCTGCCGTGTCCCAAAGTGGGGCAGAAAATGGAGTACTGGTCATGCCGGCGGGTTATGTGCAGGATGGCCGCTTGTATTTGCCTTCACGCACCTATTATGTTGTTCAGGCTGGCGCTTTTTCTGAGCAGCAAGCAGCACAAAAAGTGAAGGAACAGGTTCAAAACCAGGGACTGGCCGGACTAGTTCCCCCGGGTGAAGCCCCGTTTCGTTTATATATGGGTCTCGGCTTAGCCAGAGATGATGCAGAGCGGCTGGGGGCCTATCTAGAGGAGCAGGGCATTGAGGTTTATATCCACGTCCATGAAACGAGGGAAGTCCAGGCGGATATCGGTAACCTGGAAGAGTCATTTGCCCCGCTTCCTGCATACCTGGCCAGGGGAGAACAGCTGCTTGGGGAGCTGACCCGCACCACAGCTGCCCTTTTGGAGCAAAGTGATGCTGAATTAACGGAAGAAAAATGGCAGGCCTTGCAAGAGCAACATCGCTTGTTTTTGAATGAGGGACGGGAGCTGTTGAGCGGTCTGAGCGGTGAAACAGCCCAAGCCGGGGAACAGTTAATGCGAACGTTGTCAGCGGCAGTGACAGCTTTGGAGGCTTACCGCAAGCAGTCTCATTCCAGTTACTTATGGCAGGCGCAGCAAGCCGGTTTAAACTACCTGACCTATTATGAGCAACTGGTCAACCAATTTGATTCCTAAACCCGTTGAGGTGTTCAACATGCATGTCGATGCTGAATGGACAGGGAAATGTATATATTTGGATGTCAAAATATCTCTTTCGTTCCCGTCAAAAAAACCTCACTTTTGACGAACTACGTCTTGAGTGGGGTTTTTTGGTTCACTTTTTTTGCTACACTTTTTCATCTATTACTGTTAAAATATAATCGTGCTTGTATGAGCAGAAGCAAGAAGCCAACACTAAACATGACCGCTTTTAATCCGCTCAACCTGAAGAAACAAACAGAGGAGATCAGGGCATGACAGTCAAGACTATCCCCCCCATTATTCTTGCTTCATCATCGCCCCGACGAAAAGAGCTGCTAAATAGTCTGGGCCTCGCTTATCATATACATCCCAGTCAGGCGGAAGAGACGTTTGATCCCCGGAATTCGCCTGAGATGGTGGTTCAAAAGCTGGCTCACCAAAAGGCGTCTGATGTGGCCCGCCACTATGAACAGGGACTGGTGATTGGGGCTGATACCATCGTCGTGTTAAACGGTGAGGTGTTGGGCAAACCTAAGGATGAATCTGAGGCGTTTCAAATGCTGTCCCGCCTGCAGGGAGAGACGCATACCGTCTATTCAGGCCTTGCTGTCATCGATGCAGACAGCGGCAAAGAGTGTGTTGGCTGCCAGGGGACAAAAGTACTGATGCGGCCTATGGGTGCTGATGAGATTAAGGCCTACATTGCCACCGGTGAGCCCATGGACAAAGCCGGCAGTTATGCCATCCAAGGACTTGGGGCTACTTTGGTGGATAAAATCGAAGGAGACTACTTTACAGTGGTAGGGATGCCGGTTGCCTTATTGGCCCGCTTCCTGCACCAATTTGGCATCAATGTGTTAACAGTGGCTCGTCAATCTTGATTAATGGAGGGTGGCTATGGCAACGGACAATTCTCCTTTGATGGTCCGTGACTACCCGCAAGAAGAACGACCACGAGAACGGATGATCAAAGAAGGTGCTGAGGCACTGACGAATCAGGAGCTGTTGGCGATCTTACTGCGCACTGGAACGCACCGGGAATCTGTGTTTCACCTGGCTTCCCGTATTTTAAAAGAAATTGGTTCGCTCAAGCGCCTGCACGATGTCAGTGTTGAGGAATTGATGCAGATTAAAGGTGTGGGACAAGCCAAGGCGGTACAGATTAAAGCGGGTGTGGAACTGGGAAGACGTGTGGCCCAAAAGCAGAAGGCCCCTTCTGCCATTCGTTCCCCCGAAGATGCGGCCGCCTACTTAATGGAGCGTTTAAGCCTGGAGATGCAGGAGATTTTTTATTGTTTGTATTTAAACACCAAGAATCAGGTGGTTTTTGAAAAAGCTGTTTTTATGGGAAGTTTGAATGCTTCCATTGTCCATCCCCGTGAGGTTTATAAAGAGGCGTTAAAGTGGAGTGCGGCCTCTATTATAGTGGCTCACAACCATCCCAGCGGGGACCCTGCCCCCAGCCGTGAAGATATTGAAGTAACCAAACGTTTGCAACAGGCAGGGGAGATTTTGGGCATAGAGTGTCTGGATCATCTGATCATTGGTGATGGTCGCTATACGAGCCTGAAAGAAAAAGGTTACATATAAGCACAACACGATTTTGAGGGTTGCATGAAGGGAGAATACAAACCATGTTTGGTGGATTTACAAGGGATATGGGCATCGATTTGGGAACGGCCAATACATTGGTCTACGTCAAAGGCAAAGGTGTGATTGTGCGGGAACCATCCGTGGTGGCGATTCGCACCGATACCGGGACGATTGAAGCAGTCGGCAATGAAGCAAAAAACATGATCGGCCGTACCCCTGGCCACATTGTGGCTGTGCGCCCCATGAAAGACGGGGTGATTGCCGATTTTGAAACAACTGCCACCATGATGAAGCATTTCATTTCTCAAGCGCAGAAGACAAAACCGTGGTTGTCCCGTCGGCCTAATGTGGTCGTCTGTGTACCTTCCGGGATTACTGCTGTGGAAAAAAGAGCAGTCGAAGACGCCACCAAGCAGGCCGGAGCCAAAGAAGTGTTTACCATTGAAGAACCGTTTGCCGCGGCCATTGGTGCCGATTTGCCAGTATGGGAGCCGACGGGCAGCATGATTGTAGATATTGGCGGCGGCACAACTGAGGTAGCCATTATTTCTTTGGGCGGCATAGTGACCAGCCGTTCCATCCGGGTGGCTGGTGATGAAATGGATGACGCCATCATTCAATATGTGAAACGTAAATATAACTTAATGATTGGTGAACGTACGGCAGAACAACTGAAAATTGAGATTGGTACGGCAGACAGCGGTGATGAGTCGGAAGAAATGGAGATCCGCGGCCGGGACCTGGTCACGGGATTGCCTAAAACGATTACCATCACCTCCAAAGAGATTGCCGAAGCATTGCAAGATACGGTACAATCGATCATTGAAGCAGTTAAAATCACGCTGGAAAAAGCGCCACCCGAATTGGCTGCTGATGTCATGGACCGGGGGATTGTCATCACGGGGGGCGGTGCGTTACTCCGCAACCTGGACCATGTCTTAAGTGAAGAGACCGGCATCCCTGTCATTGTGGCGGAAAACGCCCTGGACAGCGTAGCCATCGGCACTGGCCGCTATTTGGAATACAAGTTCAGTTCTAGAAAATAAGTAGGTGTATAACCTTGCCATCCTTTTTTTCCAATCGACGATTAATTGTGCTTTTGGTCAGCACCATTGTGATGGTGATGGTGGTTGGTGTCACCTTGAAAGAACGCCCCCAGCCAACGTGGGGGGAACAATTTATTCGTGATACCTTTGGTTTTTTCCAATCCCTTGCTTATAAGCCCGCTCGTCAGGTAGCGGGTTTCTTTGAGACTATCAATGAGTGGCGTACCCTTTATTCTGAAAATCAGCGCTTAAAGGCCAATTTGCAAGAGAATGCGAAATTGATGGCCAGAATACGGGAATTGGAACTGGAGAATGAGAGTTTAAAAGAGATGCTGGAAGTAGAGTCCAATTTGAGTGAGTATACGTTGCAAGCGGCGGAAGTGATCAGCCGCTCACCTGACCGCTGGTATCAGCAAGTGACCATCAACAGGGGAGCCAAGCATGGTGTAGAAGCGAATATGGCGGTGATTACCACAGAAGGACTAATTGGCCGGGTTAAAAGTGTCTCTCAATTTACTTCTCAGGTGGAATTGTTAAGTGATGTCAACCGCACCATCCATATTTCAGCGATTGTCCAGGGACAGGAGCATATATTTGGCGTAATTGAAGGCTATGATCTGGAACGAGGCGCCCTTCTGTTTCAAAAAGTCCCCAAAGACACTCCTTTGGAAGAAGGACAGACAGTGATCACGTCCGGGATGGGCGGCATTATTCCCCGGGGCTTGTACATTGGTAAAATTATTGAGGTTGTGCCTGATCAGTATGATTTGACCCAATCTGCACTGGTAGAACCAGCTGCCAATTTATATCATCTGGATTATGTCTTCGTGGTGGAACGATCCTCTCTCCCTCCTGTAGACATTCCCGTATCTGCTGAAGATAAGGAGGGAACGGAGTGATGACCCGTTTTCTCTTTATCTTAACCATTTTTACCTTGCTTATCTTTGAAGGTACGGTAGTCCAAGTGTTTACGGCAGGATGGTGGGACCTGCATTTAACCATGGTCCCTCGTTTTGTTGTGGTCATGCTGATTTTTGCAGCATTGTTTTTGGGACGGGTTCAGGGACTGTTTATGGGGCTCATCTTTGGTCTGTTTTACGATATCATTTACGGCAGTGTGGTGGGCATTTACGCCTTTACCATGGCCATTATTGGTTATTTTACAGGCCTTGTCTTCCGCATTTTTCAGCAAAATATTTTTTTGATTTGGTTAACGGTTTTGCTGGCTTTAGTTGCCTTCGAATTTATGGTGTACGGTTTAATGACTCTGGTTAATGTGACAGCGCTGGATCTGCACATCTTCTTTTTTGACAAATTGCTCCCCACCCTGGTGCTCAATATGATTTTTGCCTTATTGGTTTCCTACCCTGCCCGTAACATTCTCATTCAAATGAGGGACGAAGAACAACAAATTTAAAGGGACTTAGCAGGAATTTGAAGACGCGGTGTTGAATAGTTCTTGCATGGGGTGATCTGTGCATGTACACCACAAAATCAAATGTTACCATCAAAGGGACCAAAGATGGCCTTGTTTTTTACCTTGATGATACATGTGCCTACGAGGAACTGCTGGCGGAACTGGAAGATAAGTTGCAGGATCATCCTCAGTTTTTAAATGGCCCCTTGATTCACGTGACGATTCAATTGGGATACCGTTATTTAACGGATACACAACGTCGTGAGCTGCGGGACTTAATTCGCACCCAGGGCAACCTGGTTGTGGACAAGATAGAGAGTCTGGTGGTACTCAGAGAGGAAGCAGAGCAAGCGCGGGCTGAAGCCGGCATCCAGGTCATTTACAAAACGGTTCGTTCCGGGCAAGTGATTGAATCACCGGGCAATATACTGGTCTTAGGTGATGTCAATCCTGGCGGCCAAGTGGTAGCCGGCGGGCATATTTTTGTTTTAGGTGCCTTGCGGGGTATGGCTCACGCCGGTGTGAACGGGAACAGAGAAGCGATCATTGCGGCCTCTGTGTTGAGTCCTACCCAGCTGCGCATCGCTGCAGTGGTCAGCCGCCCGCCTGATGAGGTGGAAATATATGAACGGGAATTTGCGCATATTGCCGGGGATCAAATTGTCATTGACAAACTGCAACACCTGTTACGTATCCGCCCACAATTAAAGGCGTTGTGTGCATCGATGGCCAACTTGTCATCTAAACAGCGACAAGGCTGAACATGTTAACAGGCAGGGTGAAAGAGGAGGGTCCAACGTGGGAGAAGCAATTGTCATTACTTCGGGAAAAGGCGGAGTTGGTAAAACAACGACATCGGCTAACATCGGCACGGCTCTGGCTTTACAGGGCAAAAAGGTATGTCTGGTGGATACGGATATTGGTTTGCGTAATTTGGATGTGGTGATGGGCCTTGAAAACCGCATCATCTATGATTTGGTTGATGTGGCCGAAGGAAATTGCCGCTTAAAACAAGCTTTAATCAAAGATAAGCGCTTTGACGAGCTGTACTTGCTGCCAGCTGCCCAGACCAAGGATAAAGATGCAGTAGCTCCGGAGCAGATCAGCGGCATCATTGCTGAATTAAAGCAAGATCATGACTATGTGATCATCGATTGTCCAGCCGGGATTGAACAAGGGTTTAAAAACGCGGTGGCCGGGGCAGACAGGGCGATTGTGGTGACCACGCCAGAAGTATCTGCTGTTCGTGACGCTGACCGCATCATCGGCCTGTTGGAGTCGTTCAAAATTCAAAATCCCCGTCTGATTGTCAATCGCATCCGCCCCCAGATGATGAAAAGAGGAGAAATGCTGGATGTGGATGAAATCGTCAATATTCTGGGCATTGATTTGCTGGGCATTGTGCCCGATGACGAGCAAGTGATCAAATCTTCCAATCTGGGCGAACCTACGGTCATCAATCCCAACACCAAGGCTGCCATAGCTTACCGCAATATTGCCCGCCGTATTTTAGGCGACAGTGTGCCGTTAATGAAACTGGACGAAGATAAGGGTGTGCTGTCCAAAGTAAAACGGCTGTTGGGCATCAGATCTTAAGCATCAGACTGACCCATCGTTTGATCATGCTATGCATAAGGCTCCTTGCTGTAACACATGCTAATTGCAAACAGCATGTATAAAGCAAAGGAGCTTTTTCTATGCCCAAAAAAAGGCGAGACACCTTGGAAAAAAGCGGGGAACATAACCCGTTTACCCCGTTGTCAACCGAATATCACAACCTCCACTCCCGGACACTGGAGGAATTTCCTGAAGGGCCTTATGGCTCCCCTCTCCAGGGCCTCTTGGGTAAACAATCCGGCTGGGATACCGGAGAAGAAGTCAATCCCATCTTCTCTTATGAAAATGAGCAGTTGCATGAAGCGGCCACCCGCCCCTATCCCCAAGCGGATCCCCTGCGCAAAAATCCGGAAGGCCATCCGGAATAGGAAACTGTCTTTTAAGAAGAAGAGAGCATAATGCAGAGAGCATGATGCTCTCTTTTTTCGTAAGAGGCATATCCCAAGTAGACAAGTCATATAAGTTAGTAACGATGGCCAAACAGACAAGACTGGGTGAGCGACTTGTAAGGGAGTGATCAAGCTGTGAGTGTCAAACATTACAGAAAAGGAGTGAAAAAGCGCCGTGAAGAACGGTTACGGCTGTTAAAAGCCAAACAGCGCCGCTCTAACCCCATTTCTTTCCGGGAAGGGGGGAACGTACCGTCTCAACCCTCCTTCCCACGTTCCCGGACAGGAGGACGTGCGTCTTCTACACTGATGTTTAAAATGATTTGCGCCATGCTCCTGTTTACCACTGTGCTAATGGTGATGAACACAGATCACCCTCAGCTTAGAGAGGCCAAAACGTTCATCAGGGATGTGATGACGCTCGATTTTAATGTCGAAGGAGTGATGGCCCTGTATGAGCAAAAGGTTGGCAGCCAACTTGGTTTTCTGCCCCAATTCATAGCCAAAGATGACAACTCCCATCCCCACAGCTCAGATTATGTGCTTCCCGTATCAGGGGCTCGAATTGTTTCCGGTTTTAACCAGGATCAACAAGGCATTGTGCTGGAGACGGGAACAACTTTGCCTGTGGAAGTGATTAAAGAAGGGTGGGTCACCTATGTGGGTGAGAAGGACGGGCTGGGCCAGGTGGTGATTATTGACCATGGCCAAGGAGAGGAATCGTGGTATGGCCAGTTGCAGGAAATTAAAGTCCAACTGTACGATTGGGTTAAGCAGGGAGAGGTGATTGGAACCACCAGTGTACAGGAGGGAAGCCAAGAGGGTGTGCTGTATTTTGCCTTGCGTAGAGACGCTGTATTTATAGACCCCTTGGACGTGATTCCATTTGAGTAAAGTGGCTATTCACCCCTTATTTTACATTATATTTTTATTTGCTGTACTGCATGGATTTATCTATGAACTGCTGCTCTTGTTCATCATTGTCATTATTCATGAACTGGGACATGTTTGCACGGCCCTTAGTTTGGGGTGGCGGGTGAAAAAGGTGGAGCTCTTGCCTTTTGGCGGTGTTGCTGAAGTGGAAGAACACGGAAATAAAGCCCCCCGCGAAGAGGGCTGGGTGATTATTGCTGGTCCTCTGATGAATGTGATCATGGTTGCGGTGGCTTTGTTCTGTTTACAGTGGGGATGGTGGAGCCCATCCTTCAGTTATCAGTTCATCGAATATAACCTGATTATTTTAATCTTTAATCTGTTGCCCATTTGGCCGCTGGATGGGGGAAAGCTGTTGCAGCTGGGACTCTCTCTGTATGTGCCGTATAAAAAAGCGATTCAACACTCTCTGCTGGTGAGTGGAGGGTGTTTTGTTTTCTATGTTCTGGTTGTTCTTATCTTTTTTCCTTCTTATTTTTCGTTATGGGTGATGGCCGTATTTCTGTTTATTTCCCAATGGATGGAATGGAAGCAGGTCCCCTATCAATTTATGCGTTTTTTATTGGAAAGACAAAAGCAGCACCACAACAGGGAAGTCTTCAAAGATCGGGATATATTAAGTGTCACCTTGTTTCCCCAGCATAGCATTAAAGAGGCACTGGAGCAGATGTTCCGTCACAAACACCACTATTTTTGTGTCATCACCCCTGCCGGGAAAGTGGACCAGGTCATCACTGAACAGGAGTTGTTGCACTGTTTTTTTAACGGCTGCGGGGGGAATCGGACAGTGGGGGAGATTTTCCGTTAACGTTCTTTGCCACTCTTGTGTAAGAGTAAAATGTTTGTGGGCAGAGGGAAGAATGAGTAAATGAATTAAAATGATGATCGTTGGATATAGAAAAAGGGCCCTTCTCCTTGGTAGAGTGTTAAATGGGAAAAACCAACACCAAGAAAGGAGAAGGCCCTATGCAAAAGCTTACCACGAAAATCCCCACAATAAAAGATCTCGAAGGCTTATTGTTTCGGAAATTGCAGGAGCAGTTTTCAGAGGGGATGCGCCGGATTTTGGAGGCGCTGGACGATTGGATCATGGAACAACGGGATACCGCTCGCTTTCGCCTCAAAGACCAACGAGAGATCAGTATCGATACATTGTTTGGCACGGTTCGGTTCAAACGGCGGTTGTACCTGGACCGGAAGACAGGGAAGCATGTCTTTTTGCTGGATCGGATGATGCAATATGAGGGTCGGGACAAACTCAGTCCGAACCTGGAGGAGTTGGCGATCCAGTTTGCCAGCCAGGGGCCATCGTATCGGGATAGCGCCCAGCGTCTGGAAGCCTTGTTGGGATATCGGGTACTGAGTCATGAAGCCATCCGGGACAAACTCATCGTGCAGGCTGAACGTACAGAACCTTCGGAAGGGGAACGGCGTCCCGTCCGGGTATTGTTCGTGGAAGTGGACGGACTGTATACCAAACTGCAACGAGAGCGACGCCGCGGGATGGAAAATCGTATAGCAGTGGTGCATGAGGGATGGGAAAGCGAAGGGGGACGGGTACGGCTGAAGGCGAAGCGGTATTATTACCATACAGGTGACGGCGATTTTTGGGAAGGATTTGGTGATTTTTTGGTGCAACACTACGATATGGATGAACAGACGTGGCTGGTGGTGAATGGGGACGGAGCGGACTGGATCGGGGAATGTACTTCATACTTTACCCGTTGCATCTATACATTGGACCGGTTTCATGTCGTTCGGGAGCTAAGGCGGTATGTGGGACATTTGCCGAAAGTATGGAAAGCGATTCGAAAGTCATTGGCTTCGTTCGATGCCGATATGTTGCTGGAGACCCTAGCGGCCGTTCCGGAAACGCAAATTGCGGAAGAGTGGCGGGAGGAATGGAGAAAGTACCGGGCGTTTTTGAAACATCATCGGGAACATTTGAGAGATTACCGGGACAAATTGCGCAAAGCAGGTATAGACACGAGCAAAATGAGGCCGATGGGAAGCGCAGAGGCGCAAATGCGCATCATGGCCAAACGGACCAAACGGGGAGGATATAGTTGGAGTGTCCGGGGCGTACGAGCCATGCTAAAAACAATCATGAAATCCAAGGAAGGACGTCCCTTGACGAATCTGAAAGGGGACACGAGCCAAAACTTTCCGTTTGTAAATACTACGATCCGCCAGTGGTTGCAGGAAGTGAAACGACAGTCGAAAGGGTGTATCAACGGGACGATCCGCTTGTTGTTGGGTCCGATGCAAAGCAGTCCGACAGGGAGAGCATTGAAAGGATTGATAAGAGGAAATTAAAGGAAAACGACGAATCGCAAATGAAAGGATGATAAACGAAAGCGCTACCAAGCGAGAGAGGGGCAAAACTTTTTCAAGTCATTTTGGAAAGGTGCCCACGATGACTTGACTCACACCACTCTTGTCGAGAGAGGGAAAACCTTGCTGCTCTTGTGTTAAAATAGAACATAATGACTGATTCGCCAGGGTGTGAGGGAGAGGAGGGGTGGCCGTATTGAAGCGGAATATCTTGATTCAGAAGGGTTTACACGACACAGAAGTGGCTGTTATTGAAAATGGGCAGTTAGTAGAATATTGGACCGAGAGCGGCGGAGGCAGGCGCCCTTGTGCTGTGTACAAGGGGCGGGTGACAGACGTGCTGTCCGGCCTGGATGCTTGCTTTGTGGATATCGGCTTGAACAAACCCGCTTATTTGCGGAGAGAGGACCTGCTGTACGTGAAGCAGCTGGAACATGGACAAGGACGGGGGGCTATTTCCCAGCTGGTGAAAAGGGGAGACATGCTGCTGGTGCAGATCAATATAGAAGGGGGCAGAAACAAGGGGCCCAAGGTGACCACCAACCTCCACTTGCCAGGCCAATTTTTGGTTTATTTGCCTTATGGCCGCAAGGTGACCATTTCCCGGCGCATTACAGATAACAAAGAGCGCAGCCGGTTGGCCAGCTGGGGAGATGCCTGGCTTGAAGAGCAAGAGGGGCTCATTTTTCGCACAGCAGCCCGAACAGCGGACAAAGATACATTGTTCAAAGAGCTGAAAGAGTTGCGCCGGACGTGGGCAGGCGTCCAACAGGCAGCCAGCCAGCAGGAGGGGCCGGGATTGCTTTATAAACAAGATGATCTCCTGGAGCAGGTGGTGCGCGACTTTTTCCAGCAAGGACCTGTCCAGTGCACAGTGAGTAATAAACAGCTTTATGCCTGGCTCAAAACCAAAGCAGAGTCTGCTCCGATGCAGCCGGTCACCCTCTCCCTTTATACGGGACAAGCTCCCTTATTTGAGGCCCATGGTATCTCGGGTGAAATCAGCAAACTGTTGCAGCACAGAGTATGGCTGAAGAGCGGCGGCTACCTTGTCATCGATGAAACAGAAGCCTTGACGGTCATTGATGTCAACACAGGGCGCTGTACAGGAAAGGGGGAATGGGAGCAAACCGCACTGCATGTTAATTTGGAAGCGGCTTGGGAATTGGCCAGGCAAATCCGGCTTAGGGACATTGGCGGGATTATAGTCATCGACTTTATTAATCTGGAAGAGGACACAGGGCGCAAGCAAGTCTTAGACACTTTGGAGGAAGCGTTACAAGCTGACCGTAAAGAAACGCACGTAGTGGGCTATACGGCTTTGGGCCTGGTGGAGCTGACCAGGAAAAGAACGAACCAGAGTCTGTGGCGGAGATGGACCCGCCTCTGTCCCCAGTGCCAGGGCACGGGTAGAGTCACGATCCCTATGGGGGAGAGGGATGGGTCACAGACAGAGGAAAGAAAGAGCTCAGAGGGACGCCCGCAATATTGACAGATAAGCACAACCATGGTATGATTGTCATTGTTTTAGGTCAAGTGTGCCCCTCGCGGCATACTGTAACCGCACGCTTAAGGTTTTAAGCTTGGTCACCTTAAGTGGCGAGTCTGAGTAGCAGAGGAGGTGCAAATGATGTACGCAATCATTGAAACTGGCGGCAAGCAGTACAAGGTAGAAGAAGGAACTGTATTATATGTGGAAAAATTGGACGCAGCTGAAGGCGATACAGTGACGTTTGATACTGTGCTGTTGGTCAGCAAAGACGGTGAAGTGAAAGTGGGTACACCCACAGTGGAAGGAGCAACCGTGACAGGTACGGTTAAAGAACACGGTAAGGGTAAAAAAATTGTTGTGTTCAAGTATAAACCCAAGAAAAATTACCGCCGCAAACAGGGTCACCGTCAACCCTATACCAAAGTGGTTGTTGAATCCATCAACGCCTGAGCCGAAAATGGTGACGTTAAGTGATTAACATACACATTTATCGTAATCAAAGCGGGATGATTGATGCCTTTACACTGGATGGGCATGCCGGCTTTGCTCAAAAAGGGGAAGACATCGTCTGTGCAGCTGTTTCCGCTTTGACATTCGGAACCATTAACGCCATTGAACACTTGCTGAACTTGCCCCTTTCCATCCAGACAAAGGAGAATGACGGCTTTCTCCACTGTGTCGTCCCGGACCTTGAGGATAAGGCGACACAAGAGAAAGTTCAGCTTCTGCTAGAAGCCATGGTCCTCTCCTTACAGGCGGTGGAGGCCGACTACGGGGACTATGTTCAGCTAACGGTCCAATCGGAAAACGGTAATTAACAATTCTGTGAGGAGGTGACGAACATGCTTAAAATGAACTTGCAGTTCTTTGCTCAGAAAAAAGGGGTTGGCAGCACCAAAAACGGACGTGATTCCATTTCCAAGCGTCTGGGTGTGAAACGCGGCGACGGCCAAGTGGTGCGTGCCGGCAACATTCTTGTTCGTCAGCGCGGGACCAAAATCTACCCCGGTCTTAACGTAGCTAAAGGGGGAGACGATACCCTTTTTGCCAAAGCAGACGGGGTTGTTAAATTTGAACGTCTTGGACGGGACCGTAAGAAAGTGAGTGTCTATCCTGTTGTTCAATAAACAACAACACCTAACAACTTTAAATCTAAATTCAAAGCCCAGCAGTTGTGCTGGGCTTTTAAGTTCGATTCTATGTTATAATGGGGTCACGTGAACCTCAAGTTCAGTTGTCACGGGAGGCGCTTAATGTGGAACGAATGACCTATGATGAACGGCAGGTTAAAAAAAGATTTATTGATCATCTGCGCCATTACCGCCATGACATACTGAATCATATCCAGATGGTCAAAGGCTATATCCAGCTGGGGCGTTTGGACGATGTCAAGCGCTATATCGATCACATCGTGCTCCAAGCTCACCAGGAATCCTTGCTTTCTCAACTGGGAGACCCTGAATTAGCCTATTTGCTGTTAACATATAATTATCGGCGGGATAACAAGCTGAACTTGGACGTTGAGGTTAATTTAGATGCGGAACAGATGCAGCAGATCGGCCAGAGCGGGCGCCATGTCTTTCACATGGTGAACCAACTCCTACAGCTGGTGGAAACAGGATGTGACCCGGCCCCTTCAGAGTTTGCTCCCCAGTTGTATCTTCTGTTTGACGGCGACGATCGTTACTTTTCTGTCATGTGTGACTACCGGGGAGCCTGGAACCAGGATGCCGGCCTGCGGTGTCTGCCGGCCTTGCAGGATAAGGTCACCCGCTGCCAGGGAAAACTAGTGGAAGAAGTAAATCACGAACAGCAGTTAACGCTGGAAATTATATGTCCGTGGACTTGTGTACGTTAGAGAGGTTGAGGTGAGCATTATGTTTGTAGATGTCGTGTCTATTTTTGTTAAAGGCGGGAACGGAGGAAACGGCATGGTTGCCTTCCGTCGAGAAAAGTACGTCCCTGACGGGGGACCGGCTGGGGGAGACGGAGGCAAAGGGGGAGATGTCGTCCTGGAGGTGGACGAAGGCTTGCGCACCTTGATGGATTTCCGCTACAACAAGCATTTTAAAGCCAAAAACGGGGAAAACGGCCGCTCAAAGGGCCAGCACGGGAAGGGCGCTCCGGATCTGGTTGTCAAAGTCCCCCCTGGCACCCTGGTCAAAGATGAAGCCAGTAGCCGGGTAATTGCCGACTTGGTTAAGCACGGCCAACGGATCGTTGTTGCCAAAGGTGGCCGGGGTGGCAGAGGCAACATTCGTTTTGCCACACCTCAGAATCCTGCCCCTTATATTGCTGAGAACGGTGAACCAGGTGAAGAAAGGCACCTGACGCTTGAACTGAAAGTATTGGCTGATGTGGGCCTGGTTGGTTTCCCCAGTGTGGGTAAGTCAACGTTGCTTTCCGTTGTCTCAGCAGCCAAGCCCAAGATCGCCGATTATCACTTTACCACCCTTTCCCCCAATTTGGGCGTGGTTCGGGTTGATGACATGAAAGGCTTTGTGATGGCCGACCTGCCAGGACTGATCGAAGGTGCCCACCAAGGCGTCGGATTAGGTCACCAGTTTTTGCGTCATATTGAACGTACACGGGTCATTGTTCACGTGATTGACATGGCGGGCAGCGAGGGACGTAACCCCTATGAGGACTATCTCAAAATCAACACTGAATTGAAACTATATGACTACCGTCTGGAAGAACGGCCGCAGATCATCGCCGCCAACAAGATGGATCTCCCTGGAGCAGAAGAAAATCTGCAAAAGTTTCGCCAACAAGTGGGGGATGAGGTCCCAGTGTATCCCATTTCCGCTGCCACCAAGCAGGGTGTCAAAGAGCTAGTGTTTGCTATCTATGAATTGCTTGAGACCATTCCTGAAGATGCCTTCCTGTTAACCCCGGTTACCGATGAGCAACATGTGACTTATACATTTGAAGAGGAACAGCCGGACTTCCGGGTTTATCGTGAAAATGACATATTTGTGGTCGAGGGTGAAAAAATTGAGCGGCTGTTCAAAATGACCAACTTTAACTATGATGAAGGTGCGCGACGATTTGCCCGGATTTTGCGCAAGATGGGTGTTGAGGATGAATTGCGCAGGCTGGGTGCAACGGACGGGGACACAGTGCGGATTTTGGACTATGAATTCGAATTTATCGAATAAACGTCAAGCCGGTTGGTAAGGGAGAGAAAAGATGAAAGTTAAAATCGGCATCACGACCGGGTTGGAAGGAGAACAGCAGGTTAAGTTGTCACAGGATAATGTGGATGCGGTGGTTCAGGCCGGGGGCCTTCCCTTGCTGCTGCCCAATGTGTGGGAAGAGGATTGCATTCGCCAGATGGTCACAGAACTGGATGGCCTCTTAGTGACAGGGGGAGGAGACATTGATCCTACTTTGTTCGGAGAGGAGCCCCACCCCAGGCTGGGCACGATCACTCCTCGGCGCGATTTTTTTGAATGGCAGCTCATCCGTCTGTTTTTAGAAGCAAACAAACCTGTATTAGCCATTTGCCGTGGATGCCAAATGCTCAATATTGCTGCTGGAGGAGATATGTATCAAGATATAGAGGCTCAGCATGGCACCCCGCCCTTACAGCATACCCAGCACGCCCCTAAAACCCATGCCTCCCATTATGTGCACATTGCAAAATCATCCATGTTATACACCATTTTAGGCAAAGAACGGATTAAGGTTAATAGTTTTCATCACCAGGCCATTCGCCGGCCGGCCCCGGGCTTTGAAGTGAGTGGCCGGGCCAGTGACGGCATCATTGAAGCTTTTGAAAGCAAACGTCACCGCTTTGTTCTCGGTCTGCAGTGGCATCCGGAATGCTTAGCGGCGGCGGGCGACCCGGACTCCCTTAAACTGTTTAAAGCCCTGATCACGGCCACCCGGAAGGGTTAGAATGCGGATTGAGTGATCCTTATGACTTATCCATCTTATTGGAATATTTAAATTAGGGATGTACTGGGGCTGAAAATGCTGTATAATGCTTGTAAAGCGACAATTGTATATGTGGGGAGGACACCATACATGCCAGTACACAAGATACGCGATAAAGATACTTTTTATCTGATACGGGCCGATATTTTGCCCGAATCCATGCAAAAAACGATTGAAGCTAAAAAATTGCTTGAAACCGGCGTTGTCCATTCCGTCCAGGAAGCGGTTGACCGGGTCAACTTGAGCCGCAGTGCATTTTACAAGTATAAAGATGCCATTTTTCCCTTTAATGCGGCGATGAAACAAAAGATCATGACCATATCTGTCAATTTGGAACACCGAACAGGAGTATTGTCCCGCATGCTCAGCTATATCGCCCAAAACAGAGGCAATATTTTGACGATTAATCAATCGATCCCCTTGCAAGGATTAGCCAACGTGATTTTGTCCGTTGAAACCGCCCAAATGGATATGGATGCCACACAACTGGCGGAGGGATTAAAAGCCTTAGATGGTGTGCAAAAGGTGATGATCATCGGTCAAGAAACCTGATCCGGTCGCAATTGCTCTGTTAAAGAGTGCTTATCCTTCCATAACTTACTCTGATCTGTTAACAGGATGGAAAAAATAATGAGCAAACCGCCTACTTATGCATAAGATGTAGAGACTGAGTTTTAGAGGAGGGGTAAGTGCTCGTGAAAATTCATATTGTGCAAAAAGGGGATACGTTGTGGAAGTTGGCCGAAAAGTATGGGGTGGACTTTGAAAAGCTAAAGCAGGTCAACACCCATTTAGCTGATCCGGATCAACTGATGCCTGGTATGAAAGTAAAAATACCCGTTGGACCGGTGCCAGCCAAGAAGAAACCGCCCAAGGATGAGGTGGCACCCCATCCGCCGGTCAAAGAAAAGCCGAAGGTGGTGCCTAAGCCGGAAGTAAAGCCCAAAGTTGAAGTACCCATACCTGAACCGAAGGTGGAAGTGCCTCCAAAAAAGGATGATCACGAATTACTGAAAGCCTTGATTAAGAAAGCAGCACCTTATGTCTTAAAAAAGTTATTGCAGGAAGAAAAGCCGGAAGTGATTAATCAGATTAAAATTGAACTTGATATGGCTCACTTTAATCAGCTGCAGCAGACCCACTTTAACCAGTTGCACCAGATTCAGCAACAACCGCTTTCCCTTTATCACCAGCCCATGCACATGGTTCATTATCCCCCGGTTCATCCTGTGGCCATCCCGCCCAAGGCAGAGCCTAAGAAACCCATGCCCACACCACCGAAAAAAGTGCCGGTTGAAGAAGTCAAACCGAAGCCGGTCAAACCGAAGCCAAAAGTCAAACCGGAAGTCTTGCCACCTCCGGCTCCAAAACATGAGGCATTCTATCCATGTCCACCCTTCTCGCCGTACTTACCGTCAACAATGCATATGCCGCCCAAATGGCCCCACTGCGGACCAGCTTACCATTATCCGTCAATGCCCTATGGAATGCCTCAGGCCCCAATGCCTCACATGCCTTATGACATGCATGGCCCAGGGACTTACATGCCCCAGCATATGACTCCCGCTGGATATCAAGCTGCTCCCTACGGGCAGTTCGCCGCATCTGACCAGCCCATGCACAGAGGGGGCAGCCTGGATCAGCAGACGGGGCAAAAACGGGAGCAGGGCGGAGAGGGACAAGGAGATTACACGTATTGAAGAGAAGCATTTTTTGCTTCTCTTTTTAATATGATGAATAATAAGCTTAGGGAGGGTGGAGCATGAACGACACGGAGATCAAGAGTTTCAAACAATCCTTTTTTGAGGGATATGGAAAAACGATCAAGAAACTGGATGTGATTCGCCCTCACCGTGTGTATGTGGCCCTCACCGACTCAGATTGTTTTGTTGTTAAATTTCTTAAGGATGCAGACACTTTAAACTGGCAGGGTAAATGTATTCAGCAATTGTTGGGAAAGGAGACAAAGGGTGTTGTCCCTTTTCTTTATAATAAATATCATTCCGTTGTGAATACATTTGACGGACAGGTTTACGGTGTAATGCCCTATATTCCGGGCAAGACCATCAATCTTAATCAATCCTCTCACATTGAAAACAGTCTGAAGTTGCTCGCTCATGTTCACCGGCAGGGCGGGGGCATTTTTGGACAGCAGCCAGCCGTCCCCTTCCACTCCAAAACTTATGTCAAGTGGCGTGATCGGTTTCTCCAATTTAAGCGTTCTGTCCGGGACGCAGCGTACCAGGATGAACCATATGGGGGGGTGAAGAGTTTGGCCCACCTGATCAACTGTCTGGCCGATGAGGCCCTGGACTGGGCTGAACGGGTTCTGGATGCCTTTCCGCAAGCCTATATGCTGTACTTGGAGGAACAGGCCCAATGGGAGCGGCAAATTGCCCATCAAGATATGGCCCCCCACAATTTTCTGGTGATTGATGACCAGTTTTTTTATATGATTGATTATGACCGGATGTCCTATGCGCCTCCGTTTTTAGACCTGATTCATTTTATAAGTATGGTGCTGCCGTATGTCCGCTGGGAGTATGCTGCGCTTGGACACCTGCTTGGGCACTATGAACAATACTTTCCTCTGGAACAGGAACAAAAGCGTTATCTTCCCCTGTTGCTCATATTCCCCCAAGATGTATTCCGAGAATGGCTTGGGGTTTGGCGGCGGGAACCAGGTTACCATCCCGGGCAGGTGCTTCATTATTTTAAGGAGCTGGAACACAACTGGGACCGACGCAGAACATTTGTCCAACATTGTCTGGCTGTGCTAAAATGAGAAAAAACGAGAGCAAAAGGGGTATTATTAATGATGGACAAAAAAATTCAATTTACCGTGGAGTGGTTAAAGGCACTGGCCACAAATGCAGGTGCGAACGGCCTCTTGGTGGGGGTAAGCGGCGGCGTTGACTCTGCTCTCACCGCTTTTTTGATTAAAAAAGCTTTTCCTGATCATTCGCTAGGGGTGATATTACCCTGTGACAGCCATCCTCAAGACCGGGAAGATGCATTAAGTGTGGTGAAAGCAGCCAATCTTAAACATGTAGAAATCGACCTGACGCCTACTTTTCAGACCCTGTCACAAACCGTTCAGTGTCAGCTGGAGAATCTAGGTGAGTGGAATAAGGAACAGGAGCGCTTAAGCCTGGCTAATTTGAAAGCCCGTTTGCGCATGAGCACTTTGTATCTTTTGGCCCAGAACTACAATTATCTGGTTGTGGGGACGGATAATGCGGCCGAATGGCACCTGGGCTACTTTACCAAATATGGTGACGGTGGTGTGGACTGTGTACCGCTGGCCAACTTAACCAAAGGGGAAGTGCGGCGCTGGGCTGCCCATGTAGGGGTACCGGAGCGTGTGATCAATAAAGCCCCCAGTGCAGGCTTGTGGTCAGGTCAGACCGATGAGGAAGAAATGGGTACCACCTATGATATGGTGGACCGTTACTTGGAAGGCAAGGATATTCCTGAGAAAGATCGCCTGATCATTGAGCGTCTGCATAGGCGCTCCGAACATAAACGGCATATGCCACCCAAACCACCCGTGTTCAGATGACGCTTGTTACCATTAAAAAATATATAGTAGCATTTCGTAAAAGAGGTTAATCTTAACGGGACTAAAAGCATCTCCTGCTCCCCATGATAAAGGGTGAAGGAGGTGTTTTGAATGAAAAAATTAGCTTTAGGCTTAACCATGGCCTTTACCATTTCAGCAGCTGTGGCCTGCGCACCAGCCGACGACACGGCTTATGAAGGATACCGTGCTCCAGACCGTCAAGAAGTGAGGCAAGATGTTCGCGGCTTTGATGCCAACCGGCAAGATATGTGGGGCGGTTTTACCCGTAACCGACAATTTGGCCGCTATGATGATACTGGCATGAGAGGATTGAGACAGTATCATCGCTATGGTGAGCGCGGCATGTTTGAGCGGTATGGCGATCCTATGGGGCCACGTGACCGTACCCTTGGCTATGATTGGATGAGGGGAGATCTCAGGCTGAGGGACGGTGAGAATGCAGGTGGGATTGGTGGGCAAACCGGGATAGGAAGGACCGATCAATTTGCTCAGCCTGATATGCGCTTAGCACAGCGTCTGACTGACCGTTGTCAAAATATTCCGGGTGTGCGCAATGCGGAAGTCATCGTGTATGAAGATGACGTCATTGTTGGTGTGCAGCCTGAACAAGGTCAAAATGAAGAAGAGCTTGAGTCCCGGGTTGAGTCTGCTTTAAGGGATCAGGTCAGAGGTAAAGAGATCACTTGCATCACCGATCGTGACCAATTTAACCGTTTGGGTGAAATTAATCGCGGTCTGCGTGATGGACAGCCTATTGGCAACTTTGCCCGCGATCTTGGTGACATGATTCAAGATGTCGGGCGTGCTGTCACTGAACCTTTCAGACGATAACCTCCTTACCCAATCATGTAACTTGTAATGAGCAGGTGCTGTTGGCCTGCTCTTTTTTTTTCAATGTTCCTGTGCTAAACTGTATACGTCATAATGAACAGTTGTTATACGGAGGGAAAGTAATGGCTGGACATTCGAAATGGAAAAATATACAGCATCGCAAAGAAAGACAGGATGCCAAACGGGCTAAAATTTTTACCAAAATATCAAAAGAGATTTTTGCAGCGGTGAAAAGCGGGGGAGCGGATCCTGAGCAGAACACCCGCTTGCGCATGGCTTTGCAGAAGGCCAAACAAGCCAACATGCCCAGCGACAACATTCAGCGCACCATCAAAAAAGCGACAGGTGATGTTGAAGGGGTAACCTATGAGGAAATCGTGTATGAAGGCTACGGTCCTCATGGTGTAGCCATTATGGTGGATGTGTTGACGGACAACCGTAACCGCTCTGCAGCAGAAGTGCGCCATTTGTTCAGCAAATACGGCGGCAACCTGGGAGAAAGCGGGTGCGTCGCTTATTTGTTCGAGCGCAAAGGATTGCTTGAAATTAATAAACAGGAGTTACCACTGGAGGAAGATGAGCTCATGCTGGTGGCCATTGAGGCTGGTGCGGAAGATTTACGGGTAGAAGAAGACCGGTATGAAGTGGTGACGACCCCGAGTGATTATGAAACGGTCAAGGAGACCTTGGAGAAGGAAAACATTCCGCTGGCTGAGGCCCAGGTCACGATGCTGCCTGCCACAACCGTTCAGCTCGATGATGAGCAAAAAGAACAAGTGCTGAAGCTCATTGATGCTTTGGAAGACAATGATGATGTGCAAAACGTCTACACCAATGTAGACTGGTAGCCCGGCCGCTGGCAGATGTATACCCCTTGGGCAAGCTGGAGATAATGAGAAAAAACCAGTAGACAAAGGGGTTTTTTCAATGTCCATCTGGAGAAAATTAAAGAAATTGTTACGCAGCAGAAAAGGCCTTATTGCTCTTGCCACCATTCTCATTTGTTTGACGGTCTATGCCATGATGTTTACTGGGGCGGATGAAGAAAGCCGGGAAGTGATGTCTTATGAACAGGGACAGCTCTTTTTCGGCTTGTCCAAAGAAGGCGTGTTAACCCTGTACCAAGGTCCTCCGGAAGATAACCAGGTGATTGAGACCTTTTTTCGCATTGATACCGACTTGTTGAAATCAGAACTTCCCGAAGAGAAACTTCGGCAATTAAAAACCGGTATCCGGATTAATAATGCTGAGGATTATGAAACGGTCATTGCCACCTTTAAACCGTTTGCTGCAGAGTATTAGGGCTCTGTAGCTTTTTTGCTTGGTCAAAATATGGTACAATACTGAACATGCATGGAATATATGTTCGTTGAGAGACAGGGATAGGGGAGGAAGCGGATTGATTATTTTAGGAATTGACCCGGGGATTGCCATCGTGGGTTTTGCGGTTGTGCAAAAAGACGGCAGACGGCTTAAACCGCTGCAGTATGGCACACTGACAACCAAGCCGGACTTAACGACACCGGCCCGCCTGAGACAGATTTACCGCGGCATGACCACCCTCCTTAGTGAATACAAACCGGACGTGCTGGCCATTGAAAAGCTGTTTTTTAACCGCAATGTGACCACAGCATTTACAGTGGGACAGGCCAGGGGCGTGATGCTGTTGGCCGCTGAAGAGGCCGGTGTGCCGGTTGTGGAATACACGCCCCTGCAGGTCAAACAGGCCGTGGTGGGCTATGGGGTGGCCGAAAAGCGGCAGGTACAGGAAATGGTTAAAATGTTACTGGGGCTCAGTGAACGCCCTAAGCCTGATGATGCCGCTGATGCCTTGGCTGTGGCGATCTGCCATGCCCACTCAGTCCAGCTGGAGGGTCAACTGCTGCGGAAGGGGCTGAGGGGATGATCGACTATATTAAAGGCAAGTTGACTCATGTTGATCTTCGCTATGTGGTGGTGGAAACAGGGGGCATTGGTTATCAGGTGATTACTGGCAACCCCTTTCAATTTCGGCGGCAGGAAGGGGAAGAGGTGCTGATCTATACATACCAATATGTTCGTGAGGATGTGCTTGCCCTGTACGGTTTCGGGACACGAGGGGAGCGCACGCTGTTTGCCAAACTGTTGGGTGTGTCCGGGGTGGGTCCTAAGGCGGCGCTGGCCATTGTGGCAGCAGCGAGTCCGGCTCAAATTATTCTGGCCATTCAAAACGAAGATTTGTCCTTTTTAACCAAATTCCCGGGGATTGGCAAAAAAACGGCCCAGCGCATGATTGTGGATCTCAAAGATAAAGTGAATGAACTTGCTGAGGGCGGGAATATAGGAGGAGATGCCCTCCACAACGCCCACCAAGTGACCGCAGGACATGGGCCGGGAGAAGAAGCAGGCGAGAACATGGTCTTGCAGGAAGCACTGGCTGCCTTGGAGGCCTTGGGTTACGGAGAAAAGGAAGTGAAACGGATTCTTCCCGAATTGAAACAGCACATTCAATCCGGTGCAACCACGGAAGCGGTGATCAAGCTGGGCTTGAAATTGCTCATGCGTTAGATTAAGGAATGGGAGTTGGATGGGATGGAAGAGCGGATCATAACCTCCCACATGACTGAACATGACCACGAAGTCGAATTTAGTTTGCGTCCCCGGTATTTGCAAGAATACATCGGCCAGGCGCAAGTGAAGGAAAATTTAAAGGTGTTTATTGAAGCGGCCAAAATGCGCCAAGAAGCTTTGGATCACGTGCTGTTGTATGGGCCGCCTGGCTTGGGCAAAACAACACTGTGTCATATCATTGCCAACGAGTTAGGTGTGAAGCTGTATACCACATCAGGCCCAGCTATTGAGCGGGCCGGTGATTTGGCCGCGATTTTAACCAATCTGGAGCAAGGGGATGTGCTGTTTATTGATGAGATACACCGCTTGCACCGCAGTGTGGAAGAGGTTTTATACCCGGCCATGGAAGATTATTGCCTGGACATCATGATTGGCAAGGGACCCAGCGCCCGTTCGGTCAGACTTGATCTGCCGCCGTTTACTCTGGTGGGGGCCACCACAAGGGCTGGGCAACTCTCCTCTCCGCTCAGGGATCGTTTTGGCGTGGTCAGCCGCCTGCAATATTATACGGTTGAGGAATTAAGCTTGATTATTACCCGCGCCGCTGATTTGTTGCAGGTGGAGATCCGCGGAGAAGCAGCGGTGGAAATTGCCCGCCGTTCCCGGGGCACACCGCGTATTGCCAACCGTTTGTTAAAACGGGTGCGTGATTTTGCCCAGGTGATAGGTGATGGAATGATCACGGAAGAGGTCACCCATGCAGCACTGGAAAAATTGCAGGTAGATGCCTATGGTTTGGATCATATTGACCATCAGTACCTGCAAGCCATTATCCGCCATTTTAGAGGGGGACCGGTAGGCGTGGAAACCATTGCGGCCATGATTGGTGAAGAAGTAGACACGATAGAAGATGTGTATGAACCTTATCTGATGCAAATTGGTTTCTTGCAGCGCACCCCGCGGGGACGGATGGTGACCCCCCGCGCTTATGAGCACTTTCAGCTTGATCCCCCTGAACGATAGGAGTATGACGATGAGAGTGGATGAATTTGATTTTGAACTGCCTGAAGAATTAATCGCTCAACAACCATTGGCGGACCGTTCCAGCTCCCGGCTGCTCCACCTGGACAAGCAAAGCGGTGCTGTCTCTCACCGCCGCTTTGTTGATATCGTCCACCTTTTAAAGGCCGGGGATGTGTTGGTTCTGAACGATACCAAGGTGTTGCCTGCCCGGCTGTTTGGGGTGAAGGAAAACACCGGGGCCAAAGTGGAGGTCCTTTTGCTCAAACAGTTGGAAGGGGATACTTGGGAAACACTGGTCAAACCGGCCAAACGGGTTAAGCCCGGAGTCACTTTAAATTTCGGTGACGGACGGCTACGGGCAACATGCACAGGCAGCACAGATGCAGGAGGCCGTGTTTTGCACTTTGCCTACGCAGGCATCTTTCAGGAATTATTGGCTGAACTGGGCCAGATGCCCTTGCCCCCTTACATTAAAGCGCAATTGGATGATCCTGACCGCTACCAGACGGTGTATGCCCGCCATGAAGGCTCGGCAGCCGCACCTACTGCCGGCTTGCATTTTACCCCTGCCATTTTGCAGGCGTTAAAAGCTAAAGGGGTGATGCTCAGTTACATTACCTTGCATGTTGGTTTGGGCACCTTCCGTCCTGTTCAGGTGGACGAGGTCGAAGAGCATAAAATGCATGCCGAATTTTTTCAGATGTCGGCCCGCACGGCACAGATGCTGAATCAAGCCCAGCATGAGGGACGGCGCATTATCGCTGTCGGCACCACTTCTGTGCGCACCCTGGAAACGGTCGCCCGGGATTACCAGGGAGAATTCAGGGCTTGTTCAGGCTGGACCGATATTTTTATCTATCCCGGTTTTCGCTTTCAAGCCATTAGCGGCATGCTGACCAACTTCCATCTGCCCAAATCCACTTTGATTATGCTGGTCAGTGCCTTTGCTGGCAATGAGACCATCATGCGGGCCTACAGGGAGGCCGTACAGGAACGCTATCGTTTTTTCAGCTTTGGAGACGCCATGCTGATCGTGTAGCATGCTGCTAATTGTGCAGAATGGACCACAGCGGCGCAGGTTTAGGACGCCGTGGAGCAGGAGGAAAACATGGCAGTAACATATGAACTGATTAAGACTTGTAAACAAAGCGGTGCACGTCTGGGACGCCTCTACACTCCGCACGGCACCATTGAAACCCCGGTGTTTATGCCGGTCGGGACTTTGGCCACGGTAAAAACCATGAGTCCTGAAGAGTTGAAAGAAATGAATGCCCAGATTATCCTCAGCAATACTTATCATTTGTATCTGCGTCCGGGGGAGGACATTGTGCAGGAAGCAGGGGGCTTGCATGCCTTTATGAACTGGGACAGGCCCATCTTGACCGACAGCGGCGGATTTCAGGTGTTCAGCCTGAGCAACTTGCGGCAGATTGAAGAAGAGGGCGTACATTTTCGCAATCACATCAGTGGGGAAAAACTGTTTATCTCGCCGGAAAAAGCGACACAGATTCAAAATGCGTTAGGGGCGGATATTATTATGGCTTTTGATGAGTGTGCCCCCTACCCGGCCGGACGGGAGTATGTCAAAGCTTCCCTGGAGAGGACTACCCGCTGGGCGGAACGCTGTCTCAAGGCCCATCAGCGTCCTGATGATCAAGCTTTGTTCGGGATTGTGCAAGGTGGCATGTATGCGGATTTGCGGGCCCAAAGTGTCAAAGAGATCACTTCTCTTGATTTTCCAGGGTATGCGGTGGGGGGTTTAAGCGTTGGGGAACCCAAAGAGGTGATGAACAAAGTACTGGAAGAAACCACACCCCTCTTGCCAGCTGGCAAACCCCGTTATCTGATGGGGGTTGGTTCACCTGATGCTTTGATCGATGGGGTGATCCGCGGTATCGACATGTTTGATTGTGTGTTGCCCACACGCATCGCCCGCAACGGGACAACGATGACCAGTCAGGGACGCCTGGTAGTGCGCAATGCCCAATATGCCCGAGATTTCCGGCCCCTGGACCCACAATGTGATTGCTACACTTGCAAAAACTATACCCGGGCCTATATCCGTCACCTGATCAAGTGCAATGAAACGTTTGGCTTCCGGCTGACCACATATCATAATCTTTACTTTTTACTGCAATTGATGGAAAATATTAAACAGGCGATCCGTAATGATTCTTTATTGGATTTCCGGGAACAGTTCTTTGAACAGTATGGGCTTAACCAGCCTGGAGCCCGTCCCTTTTAATTGCATACTTGTCCCTCAGGTGGCATAAATATTTTACGGGCAAGGGTTGTCAGGCCTGTCACGTTTTTATACAATTAAGAGCATAGCCAACCACTCATTGGAGAAGGAGTGAATGATCAATGGAAGAATTGATGGGCTTTCTGTTGCCCTTAGCTTTAATGTTTGCCATTTTTTACTTTTTGCTGATCCGTCCTCAGCAGAAACGTCAGCGGGAACGCAACCAGATGCTGGCCAATTTGCAAAAGGGAGACAAGGTGATCACGATTGGCGGATTGCACGGCACTATTGTGGATCTGACAGAGGAAAAAGTGACTTTGAAAGTGGCCGACAATGTGCGTTTAACATTTGAACGGAGTGCGGTCAATGCTGTTGTCAACGATAACAACTAATCGGGTACATAGCTGAACTGAAAAACCCTCACCTCCAAGTACGAACTTGGCAGGAGAGGGTTTTTTGGGCAGAAGGAAGCGAAAAATTTCTGCTTCTCTTTTACCTTCTTTGTGGACTAAGATTGACGCCGATGATGCCTCCCAACATGGCAATCAGTAAAAATCCGCTGTACAGCATTAAGGTATACAGACTGACAGACGCATCGTAGCCCAGGAAGGAAAACAGCCAGGATAGCACAATAAAACCGAGTCCTGTCAGTCCTCCAAAATACCAGCCTTTACGCCCCGATTGATACCCTGCAATCAGTCCGCCAATCAGCACGGTGATTAAGGTGGTTGGCAGCAAAAACCATTGCAGTGAAGTTTCCGGGACAGAGGTGAAATGCAGCACAAGGGAGAAAATAAGGCTGAGACTGAGCAGGATCATAATGATAAACAACAGTCCCATTAGAACAGGCCGCAGAGAAAGTTTCCCCATACAAACGCCTCCTTTCTGTGCGTTACACCTGAATAGGCTTTGGTACAAGATATTCACCTGTCCCACAATTTAGCACAGTAAAATTGATTCAAGGGTGGAAAAATAACAGTTAGAAAATAAACGGCGTAATTCAAAACCAATGCCGTCAGCGGGAGGGCATTTTCATGGATTTGTTGGCACTGGCGCTGCGCACCCTGTTTGTCTATTTTTTCATCCTGCTGATCATGCGCATTATGGGGAAAAGAGAAATCGGCAAGCTGTCTATTTTTGACCTGGTGGTCTCCATTATGATTGCGGAGTTGGCTGTCCTGGCTGTTGAACGACTGGATGTTCCCTTGTTTATCAGCCTGATTCCCATTGTTGTTCTGTTTTTAACCCAGATCACCTTGTCTTACATCTCCTTAAAATCAAAAACCATCCGCCAAATCGTAGACGGCAAACCTTCAGTACTAGTGGAGAATGGCCAAATACGGGAAGAAGAGATGAAAAAGCAAAGGTATAACTTGAATGATTTGCTCATGCAGCTGCGTGAAAACAATATTCAATCCTTAAGCCAGGTGGAGTTTGCCATTCTGGAGCCTTCCGGAAAATTAACGGTGATCCCCCGCGAAGAAGATAAATATGTCACCAAAAAAGACCTCCATTTGCCAGTCAGAAAAGTGGAGCGGCCGCTCATTCTGATTGAAGATGGAGAAGTAAATCATGATAACCTGCTCAAGATTGGACGCACTCTGCTATGGTTAAAACAAGAGATCAAAAAGCGAACGGGTACCTCCGCCCTCAAAGACATCTCCTTCTGCAGCTTGGATACGGACGGTGTGTTGTACATCGATTTAAAAGATAAGCCTAAGCCTTAGCCTTAGCTTTGATTCAGAAGCGCAGCCCTTATCGTTTGGGAAAGAAAGGGGCGATATGTGGGCCAATGAGGGGAATACGCTCAATATCCTGGCGTCCGATCACCTTCATAACGAGCAAGGACAGAAAATAGATCCCTCCTGCAAAGAACAGGGTCAGCACCAGCGCCCATGACAATGACAGGTTAAGCTCAGACTGCAGTGACTCAAGACAATATAAGCCTCCCACAGCCATCACAGCCATGGCGATTCCCACTTTGAGTACGTCCTGAAAGTGGATGGAAAAACCCTTGATGACCTTAACCACGGAGAAAAAGTGAAGCAGCGTGACCAGACAGACGTTAATATTGATGGCTAATGCAGCACCATAAATACCCAGACTGGGACGGGAAGCCAGGATCACGATGGCCATCATCTTAATCATGGCACCGTATAAGGTGTTCATCATTGCTGTCTTAGCCATATCCAATCCCTGCAGCGTAGCCTGCAGGGGGCTCTGGAAATACAACAGCAGAAAGAAGGGGGCCAAAAGTTTCAAAAAAGTCCCTGCTTCGGGTGTGCCATATACCACTGTTGTTAACGGTTCGGCAAAAAAGATCATCACCACCGTACTGGGAGCGCCGCAAATCAGGGCGATGCGCAGGGCCTGGTACAGGCGGCGGTGAATCAGAGCATGATGATGGGTTGCCTGAGCCTCACTGATAGCAGGAACCAGGGAGACAGACAGCGAATAGGTGATAAACATGGGCAACATGACCAGAGGAATCGCATACCCGGACAATAGTCCGTACTGTGCGGTGGCCACGGCCGTGGCCACCCCCGCTGCTGCCAAACTTTGGGCCACCAAGATGGGTTCCAAGGTCCAAGATACTGAACCGATCAGCCCGCTGCCTGTGGCCGGCAAACCAATGCGCAATAAATCATGCAATGTCTCCTTTCCTTTCTGCAACTGGGTAAAAAATCCTTGACGAATGCGAAATGTTTTTTTTCTTTTTCCATATTTAAAAGTGGTTAACAAATAAAACAAGGCTGCGGCTTCCCCGATCACGACGCTAATCATGGCCCCTGCTGCGGCAAATTCAAGTCCGAGAGGCAGAAGCAAGGTAGCCAGAAAAACGACCAGACTGATGCGCACCACCTGTTCGATCACTTGGGCGTAAGCAGAGGGGCGCATGTTTTGTTTACCTTGAAAATACCCTTTGATAACAGATGAGATGGCCACAATGGGGATAATGGGCGTTATGGCCATCAATGGCCAATAAGCCCGTTCATCTGTTAAAAACCAGGCGGAGATCACTTTGGCTCCCAGAAGAGTTAACACGGTACAGATGATGCTTAATACTGCAGTGATAGACAAAGAGACAACCAGGATGCGTTTGACGCGAATGCGGTCTCCCTGGGCTTCAGCTTCGGCGACCAGTTTGGAGATGGCCACGGGCAGCCCCAGGCGGGTGAGGGTAATCACCAGGATTAATATAGGCACCGCCATCATATACAAGCCAACACCCTCGGGCCCGAGAATGCGGGCCATCACAATTCTGTTGACAAACCCTAGTATTTTGGTGATAAAACCTGCTAGAATGAGAATGACAGCCCCTTGAATAAAAGATTGTTTGCTCATTCCTGTGGTCCCTTCTTTCACAAAACTCTTGTCCTCTTTTAAAACTATCTATATGCTAGAAGGGACTAGGAGCATGACCAAAAGAATGTAAAGGGGATTGACATGAGTGAATTGAAAGAGCAATTAATCATTTTTATCACCAACACTTTGAATGCACTGCCAGCAGAAGTGATTGTCGTCATCATCAGCACTTTTCCCATTTTGGAGCTAAGGGGCGGACTGCCTTGGGCCTTGTTAGAATATGGGATGCCCTTTTGGAAAGCTTACTGGCTTAGTGTGGTGGGCAACATGTTGCCAGTGATTCCTTTACTGCTCCTGTTTCGCCCACTCAGTGATGTTCTGATGCGCTTTAAATGGTACGCCCGCTTTTATGACTGGTTGTACAACCGTACCATGCGCAAAAGCGAAAAGGTGCAGCGTTATGGGGCGCTGGGACTGATCCTGTTTACAGCGGTTCCTTTTCCGACCACCGGGGCCTGGACTGCTTGCGTGGCGGCCAGCTTGTTTAATATCCGCTTAAGCTACGCCTTTAGCGCCATATTGGCGGGTGTGTTGATTGCCGGCCTGCTTGTGGGGGCTGCTTTTGGACTGATCACCTTTTCGCTGTAAATATCGGCTATAAACACCTTAAAAGGAGGCGTGGGCACATGGACAAGACTGATTTGTTAAAAAAGAAGCTGGACGAGGTTCTGGCCAGTAAAGTGGATGAGTTACGTCTCTTGGGTTATGAAGAGGTATCCAAGGATGAAGTGTGGGATTGTGTCACGTCCAAATATAAAGGGGAGTGGCCGCCCCTTCACCGCCTGGTGAATGATATTTACGGCCTGAAAGCAACCGACCTGATGAACTGGTTAACGGTGGGTGCCTATCAAGGAACCATTGACTTTGGAAAAAATAGTCTTTTATAATGGACCTATTGGACAAGAAGGAGGCACTCGGAGTAATGAGATGGAGCATGATCTTGATCTTTGTGGCCATCGTCATCGGCGGCTTAACCTTTATGGCTTTCAGCGTGGACGAAGTGGTCAGTGATATTACCCTAGGCCTTGATTTGCAAGGCGGGTTCGAAATTTTGTACAGGGTTATACCAATTGATGAAGACCAAGAAATAACACAGGATTTGTTAAATGATACATATACGGCCCTTTACCGGCGGGTAGATGCCATGGGTGTCAGTGAGCCTGATCTCCGGGTGGAAGGGGAAGACCGCATCCGTGTCCGGCTGGCGGGGGTGCATGATCCGGAGGAAGCCCGGCGCTTTCTCTCCACAGAGGCCCGCCTCTCGTTTCGCAATACGGATGATGAGCGTTTGTTTGGGGGAGAACACCTAAAAGAAGGGTCGGCCAGAGCGGTCTTCGATGAATTCAACCAGCCCGTTGTTACGGTAGAATTTAAGGATCCGGAGCTGATTGGCCAGGTATCGGCTGAATATCTCGGAGATATCATCGTCATTTGGCTGGATTTTGATGAAAAGACAGATTCCTTCGCTGAAGAAAGCTTGAAAGAGGATCCCAAGTATTTGTCAGCTCCTGTGGTTCGGCAACCATTCAGCACAGGGGCCTCCATTACAGGCATGCCCAGTTATGAAGCTGCCCAAGAACTGGCCAGCCTCTTAAATGCCGGTGCCTTGCCTGTACAGTTGGAGGAGCTGACCGCGCGCAGCGTGAGCCCCACCCTTGGGGAGCGGGCCATGGATCTCACGGTCAGGGCGGGGATGATCGGCGGGGCCCTGATCGCCCTGTACATGCTCCTCTACTACCGCTTACCCGGTCTGGTGGCTGCGTTGGCCCTGTTCTTTTATGTGTATTTGGTCCTGGTTATCTTCAACTGGATGGATGCGGTGCTGACCTTGCCGGGGATTGCTGCCCTTGTGCTCGGGATCGGCATGGCGGTGGACGCCAATATTATTACCAATGAACGGATCAAAGAGGAGATCCGTTCTGGTAAAACGATCATGTCTTCCTTCCGGGCCGGATCAAAACGTTCGCTCCGCACCATTATGGATGCCAATATCACCACCATTATTGCCGCTGGGGTGCTGTTTTACTTCGGGGACTTTGCCATTCAGGGTTTTGCCCTGATGCTCATTGTCAGCATCGTGCTTAGTTTGGTTACTGCTGTCTTGGGCTCCCGCCTGTTACTTGGCCTCTTGGTGGCCAGCCGGGCCTTTGATAAGCAGCCTCGCTGGTTCGGTGTGAAGGAGAGTGAGATCAGTGAACTTTAACTTTGATCCGGAATCTAACCGCTATCAATTTGTCAAGCACCGCTACAAATACTTCCTTCTATCGGGCCTGTTAATCGGCCTTGGCTTGCTGATTATCGCCATTATGGGCATTAACCTTGGCGTGGACTTTGAAAGTGGATCTACCTTGGAAATTATGATCCAGGATCAGGCTTTTACATCTGAAGAGGTTGAGGCTGTTTTGGCTGACCTCGGTTTGGAACCGGGAAGCATCCGCTTGATCGGAAACAACAATGAGATTGCCGAAGTCCGTTTTATTGGCACGCTGGATCAGGAGCAGATCACCCAGGTGCGCCAAGCTTTTGCCGAGCATTTCGGCCAGGTTGATATCAATGAATCCACCGTGTCACCCATGGTGGCCCGGGAGCTGGCCCGCCAGGCTGTGTACGGCATTTTGCTGGCTTCGGTGGCGGTGATTATCTACGTGGCCATCCGCTTTGAATATCGCTTTGGCGTGGCGGCCATTATTGCCTTGTTCCATGATGCCCTGTTCATTGTAGCCCTGTTTGCTCTGTTGCGTCTGGAAGTTGATCTCACATTTATTGCCGCCGTGTTAACCATTGTGGGTTACTCCATTAACGATACCATCGTCATTTTTGACCGCTTGCGGGAAAATATGAAGTTTGCCAAACTGAAAACCGTGGAGGACTTGGAACAGCTGGTCAATCGCAGCATTGTGGAAAACTTGCCCCGTACCTTGAATACGTCTATCACCGTTGTTTTTGCCGCCCTGGCCCTCTATCTTTTGGGCGGAGAGGGGATTCGCAACTTTTCCTTGGCCCTGTTGGTTGGCCTGTTGGCTGGGACCTACTCATCGATATTTATTGCTGCCCAATTGTGGTTCGAATGGAAAAAACGGGAGCTTAAAAAGAAGTTGTTTCATCCCCAGAATGCATAAAGTAAACCGTGGAGCACTCCACGGTTTTTCTTTGTCATGGGCTAAAATGTTGGCAACAGGCAAAAGATAGATGAGAGAAGGAAAGGAAAGATTGACATGACAACCAATCAACGTTTTCAACAAGCGGAATTTGCCGCCTGGGTGGGAATTCTAGGCAACCTGCTGCTGGCTGTGTTAAAAGTGGTGGTGGGTACCATCGGCAACAGCCGGGCCTTGGTGGCCGATGCGGTTCATTCCGCTTCGGATGTGATCGGTTCAGTTGCCGTCCTGATCGGTTTAAAAGCGGCCAAATTGCCCCCTGACCGGGACCATCCCTACGGACATGGCAAGGCGGAGTCCATTGCGGCCATCATTGTGGCTGTGATCTTATTCCTGGTCGGGCTGCAAATCGGTTACGGCTCCTTTCAAGCATTATTTGAACCGATTGTGTCCCCCAGTGTGATTGCTGTGTTTGTCGCTCTGTTTTCCATCCTGGTTAAAGAGCTCATGTTTCAGTACAAATACCGTCTGGGGAAAAAATTGAACAGCGATGCCTTGATCACCAATGCCTGGGAACACCGTTCCGATGTGTTTTCCTCTGTGGCTGCCTTGATCGGTATCGGCGGGGCAGTGCTTGGCGGCTATGTGGGTCTGCCTTGGCTGGTCTATCTTGATCCAGTGGCGGGCATCGTTGTCTCTGTGCTGGTGATGCGGGTAGCCTGGCATTTGGGGAAAGAGTCAATCCACAATACACTGGACCATGTATTGCATGAGGAAGATGCGCTGGAGTTGCGCAAAACGGCTGAATCGGTCCACGGGGTGATTCAAGTGGATGAATTATATGCCCGTGAACACGGCCACTATGTGATTGTAGATGTCAAAATTGCCGTAGACCCTGAGATCACAGTAGAAGAGGGACATGACATCGGCAAGCAAGTGAAGGAAAAACTCATTGAAGATCATGCCCATGTCCAGGATGTATTGGTGCATATCAATCCTTATCGCAAATGAAACATTGTCACTCCTGTCCCCTTCCAGTATAATGAATGGGGATTCAAAGGAGTGACGTTACTATGCTGGCTTCACGAACGCGATGGAAAGTGGCTTCCCCCGCAGTTGAACGGGTGAGGCAGCTGCAAAAAGAATTGGGCCTAACTTCCCTTGTGGCTAAAGTCATGGCGGCCAGGGACTGGGACGTAGAACAAGCCCGCCAGTTTATGGACGTAGATAACCAAACCTTTCACGATCCATTTCTGATGGATGGCATGGCGGAAGCTGTCGAGCGGATTCAGGAGGCCTTATTAAACGATGAAAAAATCCGTGTTTACGGGGATTATGACTGCGATGGCATTACCAGCACAGTGATTATGTATAAGACATTGTCAGGGCTGGGTGCCTCCGTCGATTATTATATTCCTAACCGCTTCAGTGAAGGGTACGGCCTGAACAAGGCTGCCATTGACAAGGCCAAAGCTGAAGGGATTCAGCTTTTGGTGACGGTGGATACCGGCATTTCCGGGCGGGAGGAAATAGCGTATGCCACGCAGCTTGGCATTGATGTGATTGTGACGGATCACCATCAGCCACCCCCTGAATTGCCAGAATGCCTGGCCGTCATCAATCCCAAGAAGCCTGGTTGTTCGTACCCGTTTAAGGACTTGTCCGGAGCGGGCCTTGCCCTGAAAATGGCCCAGGCCTTGCTGGATGACATACCACTGGAGCTTGTGGATATTGCAGCGATCGGCACCATTGCCGACCTGGTGCCACTTGTGGACGAAAACCGGTTAATTGCCTATCACGGGCTGAAGGTGCTTAACCATACCCAGCATGTGGGCCTGCAAGTCTTAATTGAACAAGCGGGGCTGGGTGACGCGTCTGTTGATGAGCAGCATGTGGGTTTTGCCCTCGGTCCCCGTCTCAACTCATGCGGCCGGCTGGCTTCAGCCGATACGGCCGTTCAACTTTTTTTAACGAACGACCGCGGGCAAGCCACGGCCATTGTGCAGGAGATGGAGAAGTTAAATACGGAGCGCCAGCGTTTGGTCCAGCAGATTGTGCAGGAAGCCAAAGCTCTGATTGAAACGGATTATCCTCACTCGAAGCCCAAAGCGCTTGTGGTGGCATCGGAAGGCTGGCACGAAGGTGTGTTGGGGATTGTAGCCTCCAAATTGGTGGAACACTATTATGTACCGGTTGTGGTGCTGACCATTGATGCAGAAAGCGGCCTGGCCAAAGGTTCAGCCCGCAGTATCGAAGGATTTGATATTTATCAAGCTTTATCAACTTGCCGGGAATGGCTGCCTCATTTCGGCGGACATCCCATGGCTGCCGGCTTAAGTTTAGCTGCTGAACATATTCCATACATACGCACCCGTTTGGATCAACTGGCAGAACAATGGTTGTCGGAAGAAGATTTACAGCCTGCTACCCGCATTGATATCCTCTGCACCGCCAGTGAACTGACGTTGGAGGCTATTGAACAGCTGCGCCGGCTGGCTCCGTTTGGTGAGGGCAATCCCAAGCCGGTGCTTCTCCTGGAACAACTGAGTATTCAGGAACTGCGCCAAGTAGGTACAGATGGGCAGCATTTAAAATGTGTATTTCACCAAGAAGATACATATCTGGAGACAATAGGCTTTGGCTGGGGTGAGATAGCCCACCAGATCAGCCCGGCAGCTAAAGTCAACCTGATTGGGGAAGCGTCCATTAACGAATGGAATGGCCAGCGCAAGCCACAGATTATGATGACTGACCTGGAAGTCCGTGAACGCCAGTTCTTCGATTGGCGCAGCAAAAAGGACTTGGCCGAACTGGACCGCCTGTTACCGGCTGATGAGACTGTGGCCGTGTGTTGCTTTCGGGACAGTCGGCCGGAGGGGTTCCTGGAGCAAGCGCACCCTATCTCCGTTGCCCTTAACGGACAGCCGGACCAGCCCCCCTTACTTGGCCAGGCCGGACGTGTACTCTTGTATGACCTGCCCCGTTCAGAGGAACAACTGCACCGTTTTTGCCGCTATCTGGGACATGTGGGACGGATTTATATGATGTTTCACCATGATGGCAGCCATTTTTTCTCCACCATTCCAACGCGGGAGCATTTTAAATGGTATTATGCCTTTTTGCAACACAAGGGTCCTTTTGATCTGAAGGCATGGGGCCCCCGGCTGGCCAAGCAGAAAGGCTGGACCATGGATACCCTGCAATTTATGACCGATGTGTTTTTGGAACTGGAATTTGCTACAATAAGAGAGGGTAAAATACAACTCATTCCCCATCCACGGAAGAAAGATTTGAGCCAATCAACTTGTTATCAGCTGAAACAGGAAGAACTGAAGTTGGAGCAAGTACTGATTTATTCGTCATATCAGGAACTGATCCGTTACTTATCTCACCATATTGAGAGTCATCAGGCCGATGAAAGCAGTCAGGCCAACTCGGACATGAACAAGGAGGAAAAGGCTTATGGATTTTAAAGCAAAAATCAGAGTGATCAAGGATTTCCCCCAGCCCGGTATTCGTTTCAAGGACATTACCACACTGTTAAAAGATGGCCAAGCTTACCAGGCAGCCATTGACCAGCTGGCCAGCTTTGCTGAATCGAAAGGGGCAGACCTTGTTGTCGGACCGGAAGCCAGGGGGTTTGTCATCGGGGCACCGATCGCCTATAAACTGGGCAAGGGATTTGTGCCTGTGCGTAAATCCGGTAAGCTTCCCGCTGAAGCAGTCCAAGCTGAATATGACTTGGAATATGGCAAAGATGCACTGGCGATACATAAAGATGCCATTGTCAAAGGACAGAAAGTACTGGTGGCCGATGACCTCTTGGCGACCGGGGGGACCATTTCCACAACGATCAACTTGGTTGAACAACTGGGCGGTGAAGTTGTGGGTTGCGTCTTTCTGATCGAATTGACCTATCTGAATGGCCGGGAAAAACTCGGTTCTCATTACGATGTTTATTCCCTTGTGCAGTACTGAGGGAGCTGAAGGATTCCAACCGTCTCAAAGGAGCAGTCTTTTACATCGTCCTCACCAAGGGTGGGGGCGATGTTTCTCTTTACAATTCCCACCGTTTTAGAGATAATAATGGGAAAAACAAGTGAGGGAAAGGCATGTCCCCAAGCTTTGTAAAGGTGATCGGGATGACCATAGAAGAGCTGGTAAACAAAGTAAAAGAATACCTTTCCCCCGATGATATCAAGTTTATCCAACAAGCATATGAATTTGCCCGGGAGGCCCATGAAGGCCAATACCGTCAGTCGGGGGAAGAATATATCAATCATCCTGTTGAGGTGGCCGGTATCCTGGCCAACTTGCAACTTGATGCAGTCACCATTGCTGCAGCTCTTCTGCATGATGTGGTGGAGGACACCACTGCCACTGTGGAAGAGCTGGAGGAGCAATTCGGGGAAGAAGTAGCTTTATTAGTGAATGGTGTCACAAAGTTAAAGCGTATCAAATATAAATCCCAGGAAGAACAGCAAGCCGAAAATCACCGGCGTATGTTTGTGGCCATGGCCAAAGATTTGCGGGTCATTCTCATTAAGCTGGCCGACCGCTTGCACAACATGCGCACCTTAAAATATATGCCGGAAGAAAAACGGCGCAAAAAAGCAGAAGAAACACTGGAGATCTTTGCCCCTCTTGCTCATCGCCTGGGGATCTCCACCATTAAATGGGAATTGGAAGATATTTCCCTAAGATATCTTAATCCTCAGCAATACTACCGCATCGTGCATTTAATGAAACAAAAACGGGCCGAGCGGGAACAGCATATCCAGCAGGTGATTGACATTATTCGTCAGCAGATTGAGGAAGTGGGCATTAAGGCCGAGATCTCAGGGCGGCCCAAACATATCTACAGTATTTATCGCAAGATGCAGCAGCAGAAAAAAGCGTTTAACGAAATTTATGATTTAATGGCTATCCGCATCATTGTGGAGACGGTGCGGGATTGTTATGCCGTGCTGGGCATCATTCACACCTGTTGGAAACCTTTGCCTGGCAGATTTAAAGATTATATTGCCATGCCCAAACCAAACATGTACCAGTCGCTTCACACCACTGTGATGAGTTATAAAGGGCAGCCACTGGAGGTGCAAATCCGGACTTATGACATGCACCGCACGGCTGAGTACGGGATTGCGGCTCACTGGGCTTACAAAGAAGGAAGAAACTTGACAGAGAGTTCTCCTTCCGCTTTGGATGAAAGGCTGACCTGGTTCAGGGAAGTGCTGGAGAGCCAGCAGGATGCCCAAGATGCCCGGGAATTTATGGAATCCTTAAAAATGGACCTTTTTTCTGATGTCGTATTTGTTTTTACCCCCAAAGGAGACGTGGTTGAGCTTCCAGCAGGATCCGTACCCTTAGACTTTGCTTACCGCATCCACACCGAAGTGGGTAACCGTTGTGTAGGGGCAAAAGTAAACGGTAAAATTGTGCCACTGGATCATGAGTTGAAAACGGGAGACATTGTGGAGATTTTAACCTCCAAACTCAGTTACGGACCAAGCAGGGACTGGCTCAAAATTGCCAAATCGTCTACAGCCAAAAGCAAAATTAAACAATTTTTCAAAAAAGAAAAGCGGGAAGAAAGCATTGCCAAAGGCAAAGAACTGGTTGAACATGAAATTACCAAGCACGGTTTTGACCTCAAGCAGGTGCTGACCGAGGAAAATGTGGACCAGGTGGCCAAAAAGTTTAACTTTAAAGGACAGGAAGATATGTATGCCGCCGTCGGCTACGGCGGTATTACGGCTGCCCAGATTGCCACCCGCCTGACTGAAAAACTCCGCCGTGAACAGCAATTGGAAAAACCCATTGAACTGCCGGAAGTACCGCAGAACAAAAGGCGCAGGAAGTTTGCCCACGGGGTGAGGGTGAAGGGTGTGGATAACCTGCTCATCCGCCTGTCCCGCTGCTGCAATCCTGTGCCGGGTGATGAAATTGTCGGCTTTATCACCCGCGGTCGGGGGGTCTCCGTTCACCGGCAAGACTGTCCCAACATACAGCGGGAAGAGGTGCAAGAGCGGCTGCTGCCGGTGGAATGGGAGGGTGAACCTGACCACAGCTATAATGTGGATATTGAGATTACTGCCCTGGACCGGCGCGGTCTGTTAAACGAAGTGCTGCAGGTGGTCAATGAAAGCAAAACCAATATTATTGCCGTTTCAGGACGAACCGACCGCAACCGCATCGCTTCAATCTCGATGACGCTGGCTATCTCCAATATTGATCATCTGCACAAAGTGGTGGAACGGATTAAACAAATCAGGGATATTTTTTCAGTACAGCGCGTGACACAGTAATGACGCGCCTTCACAGGACAAACCTTTGAACGAACACAGTGGACAAGGTGATTGAGATGAAAGTGGTTGTACAACGTAGTAAACAAGCCAAAGTAACAGTAAACGGAGAAGTCACTGGCCAGATTGACCGTGGTTTTGTGCTGCTGGTGGGCGTAACCCATGACGATACCAAGCAGGACGCAGAATATCTGGCCGACAAAGTGGCTTATTTGCGTGTCTTTGCAGATGAGGAGGGAAAAATGAACCGTTCCCTGTTGGAAGTGGACGGACAAGTCCTGTCTGTTTCCCAGTTTACGCTGTATGGGGATTGCCGTAAGGGAAGACGGCCCAACTTTATGCAAGCGGCTAAGCCGGATCAGGCCAAACAGTTGTATGAGCACTTTAACCAGAGCTTGAGGGAAAAAGGCGTTTCCGTGGAAACGGGAGAATTTGGGGCCATGATGCAGGTTGAGCTGGTCAATGATGGCCCGGTGACCTTAATCATTGACAGTCAGGAACGGTCTCAAAAATAAATCACGCCAGATTCCTGGTGGTTCTCTCCTAATATAGTATCCACAAAAAAGCTTGAGGGAAAATCCTCAAGCTTTTTTAAGTGATGGCCGCTAATTTTTAGCAATGCTTTTAATATTTGAATTAAATCAGGAGGTTGGGCAACACTAGTTACCAAAACCCGCCCTGAGGATTGAGGTGAACAGGGAATGAGACGCAAGTTGAAAGAAATAGTCACTCAGCGGGCAATGGCCCGCAGGATGAGTGTTGATTTTCACGACCGGATCGAAACAGAATCCACTTGGCAAGACTTGGAGATTTCCCGGGAATTAATTGAAGGTGTCAGAGATGTCCGGCAACTGAAAAAACGTCATTAACAGATGCCGGACAAGTCTTGACAATCATTTCAACGATCAGTATGATAAAAAGCAATTGATACTGGCAAGCATGATCCAATGAGAGGAAGAGTAGGCAAGCAGCACCTAGCCAGAGAGGAAACACCGTGGCTGAAAGTGTTTCCCTAGTGTGCCCTTGTTGAAAGACATCCTGGAGGACCGCTATTGAAAGGCAGGCTTGAGTATAGCCTGGTTGAGTAAATAGACGGCGTGGCCCGCGTTAAGGGTAAAGTGGATAAATGGCCAGGCCATTTATCAATGAGGGTGGTACCACGGGTGTCAACTCGTCCCTGATTCTTGGATCGGGGGCGGGTTTTTTAATATACCATCATGTATTCAGAGACACATACATATTGACCAACATCAACGATGACAAAGTAAATGAGAGCTGATAAAGGAGGAGCAAGGATGACCATTCGAATCCCGCGTGGCACAGCCGATATTTTACCAGGGGAAGTGGAAAAATGGCACTATGTGGAGGCTAAAATACGTGACCTTTGCCGGCGTTTTAATTATGCGGAAATCCGCACCCCCATTTTTGAGCATACAGAGCTGTTTCAGCGCGGTGTAGGGGAAACGACCGATATTGTGGAGAAAGAGATGTATACTTTTGTTGACAAAGGGGAACGCAGCATCACTTTGCGCCCGGAAGGGACGGCAGCTGTGGTGCGCTCCTATGTGGAGCATAAGCTGTATGCTGATCCCAAACAGCCGGTCAAACTGTTTTACGTTGGGCCGATGTTCCGTTATGAGCGTCCTCAAGCGGGACGGATGCGCCAGTTTACCCAGTTTGGCATTGAGGCGATCGGTTCCAAGGATCCGCTGCTTGATGCCGAGGTGATTGCCATGGCCATGCAGTTTTACGCTGAATTGGGCTTGACCGGTCTGCGCCTGGAATTAAACAGTGTGGGCTGTCAAACCTGCCGTCCCAAGCACAGGGAGGCGCTGGTGGGCTTTTTGCAAGATGTACAGGATGAGCTGGGAGCGGAGGACCGCTCCCGCCTGGAGCGCAATCCGCTCAGGGTGTTGGACAGCAAAGATCCAAAAACACGGGAATTAACGAAAGATGCACCTTCAATCCTGGACTATTTATGTGCTGATTGCCGGCCCCATTTTGAGGCGGTGCAAAGCTACCTGGATGAGCTCGGCATTCCTTATGTGGTTAATCCGCGTCTGGTCCGTGGTTTGGACTACTATACCCAGACTGCGTTTGAGATTATGGTGGAGGGCATTGGTGCCATTGGTACCATCTGTGGCGGCGGCCGTTATAACGGCTTAGTGGCTGAAATCGGCGGTCAGGATATGCCGGGCATCGGTTTTGCCCTCAGCATTGAGCGGCTGCTGTTAGCTTTGGGAACAGAAGGGATTGAACTGCCTATCCGGGATGAACTGGACTGTTTTGTGGTCACCCTGGGCGAGACGGCCAAGCAGAAGGGCTTGAAGCTAGTCCAGGAATGGCGGCAAGCCGGGTTAAAAGTGGATCAGGATTTCCTGTGCCGTGGATTAAAAGGACAGCTAAAGGCAGCCGACCGGCACAAGGCCAAGTATGCCGCCATTGTGGGAGACAACGAATTGGCCAAAGGGGTTGTGGTGTTGAAAAATCTGGCCACAGGAGACCAGCAGGAGTATGCCTTGGCCCAAGCCAAAGCGTTTCTGCTTAAACAGAATGAACAGGGGGTTGGTTTATAATGTCTATCGGGCGTACGCATGGATGTGGCACATTGTTCACAGCACATACAGGGGAAGAAGTCCATCTGCAAGGCTGGGTCAACAAACGGCGCGACCTGGGAGGCTTGATTTTTATTGATTTAAGAGACCGCTCCGGTATTGTGCAGATCGTCTTTGATCCAAAGTACCAAGCAGCGTTTGCCACAGCTGAAAAGGTGCGCAGTGAATATGTGTTAGCCGTGAAAGGGCGTGTGGTGGCCCGGGAGGAAGGGACAATTAATCCCAAACTGTCCACTGGCGAGATTGAAGTGTACGCCGAAGAGGTAGAGGTGATTAATCCGGCCAAGACACCTCCGTTTGCTTTGGAAGACAAAGTGGAGGTGGATGAAGCGGTCCGCTTAAAGTATCGTTACCTTGATCTGCGCCGTCCGGCTATGCAGCGTGTGTTCAAATTGCGTCACCAAGCGGCCAAAGTGGTTCGCGACTTTTTGGATGAACATGGGTTCTTGGAAATTGAAACACCGATGCTGACCAAAAGCACCCCAGAAGGGGCCCGGGACTATCTCGTGCCCAGCCGGGTGCATCCCGGTGAATTTTTCGCTTTGCCCCAGTCCCCGCAAATTTTCAAACAATTGTTGATGGTGGCTGGTTTTGAACGCTATTATCAAATTGTGCGTTGTTTCCGGGATGAGGATTTGCGGGCTGACCGCCAGCCTGAATTTACCCAGGTGGACATTGAAACCTCCTTCCTGTCTGCCCGGGAATTGCAAGCCTTAATGGAGGAGATGGTCGCCCGGCTGTTTAAAGAAACGATCGGTGTGGAGGTTGCTCTCCCCTTCCAGCGTCTCACCTATGAGGAGGCGATCAGCCGTTTCGGTTCTGATAAGCCGGATTTGCGCTTTGGCCTGGAGTTGAAAGATGTTTCAGAAACGGTGAAGCACAGCGGCTTTAAGGTCTTCAGCCAAACGGTTCAAAACGGTGGCCAAGTTAAAGGAATTAATGCCAAAGGTTGTGCCTCCTACAGCCGCAAACAAATCGATGAATTAACCGAATATGTGGGCCGCTACGGGGCCAAAGGCTTAGCCTGGCTGGCCGTAAAAGAGGGAGAAGTGAAGGGACCGATCGCCAAGTTTTTCACAGCAGAAGAGCTGGAAGATATTAAACAGGTGCTGGAAGCAGAAGAAGGAGATCTGCTCCTGTTTGTCGCTGATCAAAAGCAGGTGGTAACAGAAGCGCTGGGAGCTTTGCGTCTCAAGCTGGGCAAAGAGCTTGATTTGATTAACCAGGATGAATTTAAATTTTGCTGGGTAACCGACTTCCCGCTGGTGGAATACGATGAAGAGGAAAAACGGTATGTGGCTTTGCATCATCCGTTTACCATGCCCAGGGAAGAAGATCTGGAGCTGTTTGAAACCAATCCGGAAGGAATCCGGGCCCAAGCCTACGACATGGTGCTGAACGGCTATGAGATTGGGGGAGGCAGCATGCGCATCTACCAGCGTGAGGTGCAGGAAAAAATGTTTGCCCTCTTAGGCTTCTCCCCTGAAGAGGCTAAAGAAAAGTTTGGCTTCTTGATGGAAGCCTTTGAATATGGTACACCGCCTCACGGGGGCATTGCTTTTGGCTTTGACCGGATTGTGATGCTCTTGGCTGGAGTCAGCAACTTGCGGGAAACGATTGCCTTTCCTAAAACGGCCAGTGCCAGCTGTTTGATGACCGGCGCCCCCTCTGCCGTTGATGAGAAACAGCTGGAGGAGCTGGCCCTGGCTATTACTGCAAAGGTAAAGGCATAACATTCCTGTTGTTAAGTCATTGCATTCCCGGTAAAGGTGTGTTATGATAATGACACACAAAGAGTCCTGAGTTGTACGTGATTTACGGAAGTTTTGAGCCAACACCAATACACAGGGAGCCCGGAGTCTCTTTGGGGAACATAGGCCTCTTCCCAGAGGACATGTGAACTATGGAGCAGGGCACCCACCTGCCGAGTCAGGGATTCAAAACCATGTAAATCACGGCAAATTCTGGGACTCTTTTTTCTGCCTGTGTAAAAAAGGCTGTTCACTGTGCTGGTGAACAGCCTTTAATTATTGACTGGAGTGAATGAGGTCTGAAAAATTTGCTGACTAAAATAAAGAGTAGAGTTATTTTTTATAGCATCAAGAATTGATAAAATGTTAACATAGATATGACTTGGATAGAGGAGTGGGAAAAGATGAGGCCAGAACAAATTGTGATTGATGTCCAACAGGTGTACTGGAGAAGGAATGGCCGAACCATATTGGATAACATTTTATGGCAAGTAAAAAAAGGAGAACATTGGGCTATTGTCGGATTGAATGGCTCCGGTAAAACATCATTGCTCAATTTGATCTGTGCTTATGAATGGCCAAGCCAAGGGGAGATACATGTGCTTGGCCGACGTTTAGGGAAGGTAGACATTAACCGTCTGCGCCAGTCGATTGGCTGGGTGAGTCCGGCTTTGGCTGAACGCTACCGGGCCTATGACCATATGCCAGCAGAGGACATTGTGTTGAGCGGAAAATTTGCCTCCATCGGGTTATGGCAACAGGTTGAACTAGATGACGTGGAACAAGCCCGCTATTATCTGTCGTTATTCCAAGTAGAGCACAAAGCCCGCCAACCGTTCGGTTCACTCTCCAGCGGTGAGCAACAAAAAGTTTTGTTAGCCCGGGCCTGGATGGCTGAGCCGGCTTTAATCATTTTAGATGAGCCGTGTTCCGGTTTGGATTTGCGGGCCAGGGAAGGGTTGTTGTCCAGTTTGGATCAGCTGGCCGCAAAAGAGAATGGTCCCACACTGCTCTACGTGACCCATCACATTGAAGAAATTATGCCTTGCTTTAGCCATGTTCTCCTTTTAAAAGAAGGCCGCGTTGTGGCGGCCGGAGAAAAGGAGGAGGTGTTAACACCCCCTCTGTTGGCAGAAACCTTTGATCTTGCCGTTGATGTTGCTTGGAAGCAGGGGCGGGCCTGGATCAGTGTGAACGCCAGTATTTAAGGCGTTCTTTTATAGTACGCTCATAGCCATGTTCAGTAGGTGAGTAAAAGCTCCTCCCGACAAGATCATCGGGAAGATACTGCTGCTTGACGTAACCGCCTGGGTAGTTGTGAGGGTATTTGTAGCCTTTACCGTGGCCCAGCTTGTGGGCCCCTTTGTAGTGGCTGTCCCTGAGATGAAGGGGGACCTGGCCGCTTTTTTCTTTTTCCACCGCCTCTAAAGCGTCATCAATCCCTTTGATCACCGCATTGCTTTTAGGTGCAGTGGCGATATAGATTGTGGCTTCAGCCAAAGGGATCCTTGCTTCCGGCATACCCAGAAAATCGACGGCATAAGCCGCTGCATGGGCCATTTGCAGGGCTCTCGGATCGGCCATGCCCACATCTTCTGCGGCATGGATGTAAAGCCGGCGGGCAATGAACCGGGGATCTTCCCCGGCATAAATCATGCGAGCCAGCCAGTACAAAGCCGCATCTGGATCTGAACCGCGCAAACTTTTGATAAAGGCGGAAATGACGTCATAATGCTGGTCACCGTTTTTATCATATTGGACCATGCGCTGCTGGATTGATTCCTGGGCGACTTCCAGATCAATGACGATGCGCCCCTGCTGATCGGGTGGGGTAGTCAGGGCCGCCAGTTCCACGGCATTTAATGCATTGCGGGCATCCCCATTGGCTACATTAACAATATGATCAAGGGCTTCCGGTGTCAGGGTAACGTTTTGTTCCCCCAATCCCCGCTCCCTGTCTGAGAGCGCGCGCCGGATAATCTCCCTGATGTGCTGGTCTTCCAAAGGATAGAGGCGGAAGATACGGGAGCGGGATAACAAAGCTCCATTAATTTCAAACATCGGATTTTCGGTGGTAGCTCCAATCAGGATAATCGTGCCTTCTTCAATAAAAGGCAGCAAAGCGTCTTGTTGGGATTTATTAAAATGGTGAATCTCGTCGATAAACAGGACGGTACGGATCTGATGCATCTTCAACCTATCTTTCGCTTCACTGATCAACTTGCGCACCTCGGCCACACCCGAGGTAACCGCGTTCACCTGTTCAAAATGGGACTTGGTTGTGTTAGCAATCACTTTGGCCAGTGTCGTTTTGCCGGTGCCTGGGGGACCGTAAAAAATCATGGGCGTCAGCCGGTCAGCTTCAATGGCCCGGCGCAGCAGCTTTCCCTGGCCAATAATATGTTCCTGTCCTACAATATCGTCCAGGGTTCTGGGCCGCATCCGGCTGGCCAAAGGTTCTGATAGGGGATGTTGCTTATGTAAGAAATCAAATAAATCCATGGTTGTCTCATCCTTTCTACACACCATGTTAACTTAAATGCAGGGTGTGGTACAATAGGAGTAAAGCTTAGCCGTTCGAAGCATCAATTTAAGGCTGTCATGGTCATTTGTTAACGGTGCTGAGCTTGCAGACCATGCAAACCGCACTGTTTCGTGCTATAATACAGTGGAAAAGAATGTCTGAGTTAGAGAGAGAAGGGTTGTACGTGAGAGGAGAACAGTGGTGGAGAGGAAGCAGCGTATTTGTCATACGCTGGCTTATTTTTATGTTGGGCGTAATCATCATGTCTTTTGGCATTGTGCTGATGATTAAGGCCGACATGGGCAATGCCCCCTGGGATGTGTTTCATATTGGTCTTTATTATCAGTTTGGCCTGACCATCGGCTTATGGTCGATTCTCGTTGGTATTGTCATTATTGGTCTTACATGGCTGCTGACCCGTACCAAACCCCAGGTTGGCGCCGTGATTAACATGCTCCTGGTAGGGCTGTTTATTGATTTATTTTTGTTGATCCCCTGGTTGAAGACCCCTGAGCACTGGGGAGGGCAATTGGTGCTGCTCTTGACTGGCATCGTCGTGATGGGCTATGGTGTTGGCTTGTATATAGCCCCCCGCTGCGGGGCCGGGCCCAGAGACGGCTTGATGATCGCTATTAGTGAAAAGACTGGCTGGAAGGTGCAGTGGGTTAGAACAGGGATGGAGGTGCTGGTCTTAATTTCAGGCTGGATTTTAGGCGGTCCTGTTTTTGTGGGAACTTTGCTGTTTTCAGTGCTTATCGGTCCTGTCGTCGGTTTTTCATTGCCACAATGCCAGGTGTTGGTTGATAAGTTAATCGGAGGTGTTTCTTTTGAAAATCTCAACAAAAGGCCAGTACGGGTTAACCATCATGATGGAATTAGCCAATAATTATGGTAAAGGACCTATGTCGCTGCGCAAAATAGCAGAAATCCATGATTTGTCTGAGCACTACCTGGAACAATTGATTTCTCCCTTGCGCAATGCCGGCTTAGTGAAAAGCATCCGCGGCGCCTATGGAGGCTATGTCCTGGCCAAAGAACCCCGTGAAATTACAGCTGGTGACGTCATCCGGGTGTTGGAAGGGCCCATCAGCCCGGTGGAATTTGATGAGGAAAAAGATCCGGCCAAGCGGGATCTCTGGCGGCGCATACGGGACAGCATTTCAGAAGTATTGGATTCGACGACGTTAGAGGATTTGATCAATTATAAAGATGAGGGCGAAGAAAGCTATATGTTCTACATCTAGATAGTCAACTAAGATAGGAGAGTCAGACGATGCAACACATCTATGTGGATCATGCAGCAACCACACCTGTTCACCCCCAAGTGGTCAAGGCTATGATGCCCTATATGGACAAGCAGTTTGGCAATCCGTCCAGTATTCATGCTTACGGGCGGGAAGCAAAAGCAGCACTGGAAGAGGCCCGGCGCACGATTGCCCGCCTGCTAGGAGCAGAACCCAAAAACATCACCTTTACCAGTGGGGGAACGGAAGCAGATAACCTGGCTATTTTTGGGGTGGCTTTTGCCGCCCAAGAAAAGGGTCGCCATATCATTACCTCCCAAATTGAACATCACGCGGTGCTGCACGCCTGTCAATATTTGGAATCTGAAGGATTTGAGGTCACTTATCTTCCCGTTGATGAGACCGGCCGCGTCAAACTGGATGATGTACGGGAAGCGGTGCGGGAAGACACGATTCTGGTCAGTCTTATGTATGCCAACAATGAAACAGGAGCCGTGCAGCCGATCGAAGAGATCGGGACGTTTTTACAAGAGCAAGGCATCATCTTTCACACCGATGCGGTGCAAGCGCTGGGCATGATTCCCTTTGATGTGTCCACCCTTCCTGTAGACCTTATCTCTTTTTCTGGCCATAAAATCAACGGGCCCAAGGGAAGCGGGTGTTTATATGTACGGGAACAGATACATCTTCATCCCTTGCTTTACGGTGGTGCCCAGGAGCGTAACCGCCGGGCGGGAACGGAGAATGTGCCCGCCATCGTTGGATTGGCTGAGGCCTTCAAACTGGCCCACCAGGATTTAGAGGCAAAACAACAGAGATACACCCAGCTGCGTCAGGTTTTTTTGGATATCCTAAAGGAAGAACAAGTGGCGTTCCAGTTTAATGGGGAGATAGAGCATTGTCTGCCCCATATCGTCAATCTCAGTTTTACCGGTGTTAAAGCAGACGCCCTGTTAATGAACCTGGATCTGGAAGGGATTGCAGCTTCAAGCGGTTCGGCTTGTACGGCAGGCTCATTGCAACCTTCTCACGTCATTTTGGCCATGTACAGTGATGAAGATCGGGCCCAAAGCGCCATCCGTTATAGTTTTGGGCTGGGCAACACGCTGGAAGAAGTAGAGGAAGTGGCTCGGAAAACGGGCCAAATCCTCAAGCGATTAAATTCTTAATCCGCAGCTTAAATCATGATTTGCACTACAAAAAATGAAAGGAGTGAATACGTGATGCTAAAGGATAAATTCCCTCCCCTTGATCCAGCACGTCTGACGAAACAACCGGAACAAACCCGTGTGGTTGTGGGTATGTCAGGTGGGGTTGATTCAGCGGTCACCGCCCTACTGCTGAAAGAACAGGGGTTTGATGTGGTTGGTATTTTTATGAAGAACTGGGATGATACAGATGAGAACGGGGTGTGTACAGCGACAGAGGACTACCATGATGTGGTGGCGGTGTGTCATGAAATTGGTATTCCATATTACTCGGTCAATTTTGAAAAAGAGTATTGGGACCGTGTGTTCACCTACTTCCTTGATGAGTATAAAGCGGGACGGACGCCCAATCCCGATGTGATGTGCAACAAAGAAATCAAGTTTAAAGCGTTTTTGGATCATGCCCTGACTTTGGGAGCTGATTTTGTAGCGACCGGCCATTATGCGCAGGTTGATTTGAAGGATGGTTACCACCGCTTGCTGCGCGGGGCGGATCCGGGTAAAGATCAAACCTATTTCCTCAATCAGCTCAACCAGACGCAACTGTCCAAGGTCTTGTTTCCCATTGGTTATTTGCAAAAGCGGGAAGTACGACAAATCGCTGCAGAGGCCGGTCTGCCTAACGCCAAGAAAAAGGACAGTACAGGGATTTGTTTTATCGGTGAGCGGGACTTCAAAACGTTCTTAAGCACTTACCTTCCGGCCCAGCCGGGTGAGATCCGCCAAAAATCAACCGGCGAGTTAAAAGGTCAACATGACGGCTTGATGTACTATACCATCGGCCAGCGGCAGGGACTAGGCATTGGTGGACCGGGAGGCCCGTGGTTTGTTGTGGACAAAGATCTGGAACGCAATATTCTCTATGTGGAAGCTGGAGAAGGAAACCCGTATCTCTACTTTGGAGGTTTGGAAGCTGAACAGCTGAATTGGATTAAAGGGCACTCACCAGGAGACCGCTTCACCTGTACAGCTAAATTCCGTTATCGGCAACCGGATAAGCCTTGCACTGTGGAATTGCTGGACGGAGGGCGCTGCCGAGTCACATTTGATGAGCCCCAGCGGGCCGTGACACCTGGTCAGGCGGTCGTGTTCTATGATGGTGAAGAGTGTCTGGGTGGAGGCATTATTGACCTGGCCATTCAGGATCAAGCACGAATCAAACAGGCACTTGCGCATGTGTAGTGGTGTGGGGTGTGCCCATGACAACAGAGATAAACAGTCCATATATGAACAGGCAGCCCATTGTGGCTGCCTTATCATTTTTCGTCTGAGTCTACCCGGCAATCCACATTTTAATCCCCAAGTCCAGCAAGAATCAATCATCGCGGACATAAAACTGTAAGAGAACACTCTGTATAAATGTTTGAAATATATTGACTTATAGGAGCGAAATTTGTTTTAAGATATAGGGAAATCACAACAGTTAGACAAACTAATGAATCTGAAACAGATGTCACATATGATCGAGAGGACTGAAAAAAGAAAAAAATGAAAAAAGGAGGTTTGCTCATGTTGCCCTTTGAAATATCTGAATATAAGGAAAGATTGGGGAAAACAAAGCAAACAATGGAAGCAGCAGGTATCGAAGTTTTACTCATTACCGATCCCGCTAATATGAACTATCTATCCGGTTATGATGCCTGGTCCTTTTACGTGCATCAAATGCTGGTGGTGATGACAGATGAACCTCAGCCAGTCTGGATTGGGCGTAAGCAGGATGCCAATGGAGCCAAGCTGACCACTTGGCTTGATGCCCATGACATCATTCCCTACCCTGATGATTATGTACAGTCTCCCATTAAGCATCCCATGGATTTTGTGGCTGATATCTTAAAAGAGATGGGGCAGGCCAAACGCCATATTGGAGTAGAAATGGACAGCTACTATTTTACGGCCAAATGTTTTGAACGTCTTCAAGCCGCACTGCCCAATTCCGTATTTAAAGATGCCACACTCTTAGTCAACCGTGTGCGTTTGGTCAAGTCTGATGCTGAGATCATGTATATGAAAAGAGCATCCAAACTGGCTGAAAAAGCAATGGCTGCAGCCATTGAAGCGATTAACGACGGGGTAAGGGAGTGTGAAGTGGCCGCCAGCATCTATCAAGCTCAAATCAGTGGAACGGAGGAGTTTGGCGGGGACTATCCCTCCATTGTGCCTTTAATGCCTTCAGGCAACAAAACCTGCACACCTCACTTGACTTGGACAGACAGCCGTTACACCAACGGGGACCTGGTCATTGTTGAACTGGCTGGATGTTACAAACGTTACCACTGCCCGATGGCACGTACGGCAGTGATTGGCCATCCTGCACCACAAGTCAAAGAAGTGGCGGATATCGTCATCGAGGGTCTTAATGTTACTCTGGAAGCGATTCAGCCTGGCATGACCTGTGAAGAGGTGGAACAGGTTTGGAAGCGCTATCTTTCTGATAAAAAACTGGAGAAAGATTCCCGTTTGGGTTACTCCATGGGTCTCAACTATCCTCCTGATTGGGGTGAACATACAGCTAGTTTACGCCAAGGGGACTTAACCGTACTTGAGCCTAATATGACCTTCCATCTGATCCCCGGCATTTGGCTGGATGATTTCGGGGTTGAAATCAGCGAGTCCTTCAGAGTTACGGAGAAAGGATATGAAGTCCTGGCCGACTTTCCGCGCCAATTGTTTGTCAAACCGGTGTTAAAAGCCATGTAATTCTAGGACAATTATATATTCATTTTGCTGGAGGCTTTCACCTGTTTTGTTGGGCTGAGGTGAAAGCCAATTTTTGTTTGGCATGGTATACTTAAATACAGCAGTATTACTGCTGAGCTTGTGGTAAAAGGAGTCTTGACCATGAATGTGATCCAGCCTTCTCTGTTTGATGAAAGCCGGCCATATATCAAGGGTAGACTGGTGTATGAAATTTTCCATAACACGGACAACCTGTATACGGTCAGCAAAGTCAAAATTGTGGAGACAACAGAAGAGATTGATGAGAAACACATCATCGTTGTGGGGCACTATCCTTCCCTCTTGGAAGGGGAAGTGTACACATTTTGGGGACAGATGAAGGATCACCCCCGGTTTGGCCTTCAGTATCACATTGATTATTTCAGAAAAGAACTTCCCCAGGGGCGGGAAGGCCTGATCCAATATTTATCCAGTGATCTTTTTCCAGGGGTTGGTGAAAAAACGGCTGCCCGCATTGTGGACACCCTTGGTGAAAAGGCTATTAATGTTATTTTAGAAAATCCGGACGTTTTGCGGGAAGTGCCCCGCTTAAACGAAGAACTGCGCCAAACGGTTTACCGCAGGCTGTTGGAGTATCAGGGGCTGGAACAGATTATGGTCAAGCTGGGTGAATTTGGGATCGGCTTGTCCCTTTCCATTCAGATTTACCAAACATATGCCGAACGGGCGATGCAGGTGTTGGAAGAAAATCCTTATCAACTGATTGAGGATATTGATGGTATCGGTTTTAAACGGGCCGATGCCATTGCCCGCGCCATGGGCGTCAAGGAAGATGCACCGGAGCGAATCCGGGCTGCATGTCACTACTTTTTGTGTGAGCAGGCCGAGCAAAACGGCCATGTCTATTATCCGCTTGATCTGTTCATTCCTGGGGTGCAGAAATGGTTAAACCAACAAGGAGAAATGGACAACACTGGTCAGCTGCAGTTGGAACATGACAGGATTGAACAACAAGTGCTGGAAATGGCCGAAGAAGGCAAATTAATACTGGAAGATGACCGCCTGTATCTGCCTTCACTATTTTTTGCCGAAAAAGGATTTGCCAAAAAAGTGAAGCAGCTCGTGAAAAGAGAGGTTGAGCTGCCTGTCTCCCATGATCAATTTTTGCATGCGTTGGGAGAACTGGAAGAACGGTTGGGCATTCAGTATGCGGAGAGCCAAAAGCAAGCGATTGAGCAGGCTTTGCACAGCTCGCTTATGATTCTAACAGGAGGGCCAGGCACAGGAAAAACAACGGTGATCAAAGGTATTGTGGAGCTTTATGCCCAGCTGTATCATTTGTCCCTTGACCCCAAGGAGTATGCCAGAAAGGAGGAATCTTTTCCCTTTTTGCTGGTTGCCCCCACTGGAAGGGCTGCCAAGCGCATGGAGGAATCAACGGGGCTTCCTGCCTTTACCATTCACCGTTTGTTAGGCTGGAAAGGCGGGCAGGAGTTTGATTACTCAGAAGAGAACCCTCTTAAGGGCAAGTTGCTTATTGTGGACGAAACATCCATGATGGACCAGTGGCTGGCCAACCAGCTGTTCCGGGCGTTGCCGGACGATATTCAGGTTATTTTGGTCGGGGACCAGGATCAGTTACCCTCTGTTGGCCCAGGACAAGTGCTCTCCGACTTATTGGAAAGTAAACAGATTCCTGTTGTGGAGCTGAAGGATGTCTTCCGCCAGGCTCAAGATTCATCCATTATTACACTCGCTCACCAAATTAAGCGGGGTAAAGTAGAGGAAGATATTACCCACCCTAAGCCTGACCGCCGCTTTTTTGCCTGCACCGTTGACCAGGTGGTCCATGTGGTCTGCCAAGTGTGCCAATCTGCTCTGAACAAAGGTTATACACCAAAAGAGATCCAGGTACTGGCTCCCATGTACAGAGGTGCAGCGGGGATTGATGCACTGAACGAAGCTTTGCAGAAAACTTTTAATCCTCCAGCCGAGAACAAGCGGGAGCTGAAAGTGAAGGACCACGTCTTCCGGGTGGGAGACAAGGTATTGCAACTGGTGAACAACCTGGAACAGCATGTGTTTAACGGGGATATTGGCGAAGTGACAGCGATCCTGCCGGCCAAGGAGACGAGGGAGCAGGAAGACCGGTTGGTGGTGGCTTTTGACCACAAGGAAGTCAGTTACAAGAAAAGTGAGCTTCATCAGCTTACTTTGGCCTATTGCTGCTCAATTCATAAGTCACAAGGGAGCGAATACCCCATCGTGGTGATTCCTGTTGTCAGAGCATACCAGCGGATGTTAAGGCGCAACTTATTATATACGGCTATAACCCGGGGCAGAGACTATTTAATATTTTGCGGTGAAAAAAGCACCTTTATCGATGCCATTGCCCGCGAAGAGGTGAGCACCCGCTATACATACTTAAAAGAGACGCTGCGAGAGTGGCTCACTGGCAATCACTCCTAGTCATGTTTATATGTTAAACGCCGCACACTAAAAACGTACGGAAAGGGGGCTTTTCCGTGCGTCGCGCATGTGATGTGATTGGTTCCGTGGTGATGAATATTACTTCAGGCGAAAGTCTGGGACGGGTGGCCGATCTGGTCTTTGACCGGGAAGGCCGCCTGCAGGGACTTGTGCTGGAGAAGCAATCCTGGTTTGGCAAGCAACCATTTTTGCCCACCTTACACATCCAGAGTATCGGCGAAGACCTGGTCACTGTTGCCCATCAGCTTCCAGAAGCTACTTTTGAGCCGCGTGGTGGTTGGTTGTTATTTCAGCAAGCTGAACCGCGTATGATGGGAACCCCCGTGGTAACGCCCAACGGGAAACAATTAGGTGTTCTGGAAGATGTATACTTTGATGAGCACTCGGCAACAATAATAGGGTACGAAATATCGGACGGCTTCTTTAGTGACATGTTTGAAGGGCGTCACATGATACGGCAACCTGCTAAATTTTTGTTTGGCAAAGACGCTTTTGTTGTACAGATGTCCCACGATGACGCTTTTTACCAGTAAGGTCAGAAGTCGGCAGTGCAGGAGGATGTGTGATGGAGTCCATCTTTTGTCCCAATTGCAGAGGAAAAGATATTGGCAAAATTGCCACTAACCAATACTATTGCTGGGATTGCTTCATTGAATTTGCCTGTGTGAACGGCAAGTACGATGTGTTTCAAATTGAAGAAGACGGTTCACTCAGCTCGCTCAATGATTTGTTTGAAGACGATGACTTTGTTCATTCCGTTTAATGGCGGAAACAAGAGAGGGGGATTGGCATGAGACGCGGAATGTTAACCTCTCTGTTGACTATGGGTGGGTTAGTCCTTGCTGTGTGGCAATGGATGAGAATGCGCTCCCGCCCAAGAGGTTTCGGACGCATCATGGCTTTGATGGGAGAGATGGGAAGAGAGATGAACCGTTATATGAATCAAATCTTGAGCATGATCAGACGCCGGGCACGCATTTAAGTCCCCCGTTCCGTCAACCCTGCCCTTTTCCTTACGGGAAAAGGGCTTCTTTAATACCGGAATGTATAACCAGCATGTGACTGCGCACACAATAAGCTTAATCACACCTCAAAGGAGAAGCGTCGATGAGAACGTTTCTTTCGTTGCGTGGGTTGATTGCCACTGGTGTTATTGTGCTTAGTTTGATCATCCTGTATCTTCTGTTTCAGGTGGCCCCATATCTAAGCCCGGTGTTTCATTTGCTGGCCACGGTGTTCATCCCGCTCTTCTTAGCCATCATTATGGCCTATTTGTTACACCCAGTTGTGGAGATGCTCATGCGCCTTAAAATTAAACGATCCCTGGCTATTATCCTGATCTATATTTTCTTTTTTGGAGGCCTGTTTCTGGCCGGATGGCTTCTATTTCCCCTGCTAGCTCATCAGATCCGGGATCTGATGGCCCAGCTTCCTGCCGTCCAAAATCAGCTGATTGAGTGGTACCACCTGTTTGACAGCCGGGTGGAACAGCTTCCCAGCGGCTTACATGAGGCCATAGATGACATTTTGCACAATTTTGAACAAAACATACGTCGCTGGGTGGAAGAAACGCTGCTTTCGCTTACCTCCTCACTGGGCCATTTTTTTATGTTGATGGTAGTTCCTTTTTTTACCTTTTACTTGTTAAATGATCTTGAAGGCATTCAGAAACGGCTGTTCCTGTTCATACCAAGATCAAAAAGGAAGATGGTGTTTCGCCTGTGGCGGGACATTGACAACTCCCTGGGAGAATACATACGCGGCCAGCTGATTGTCAGCTTCTTGGTAGGTGTTTTGGCAGTCAGCGGCTATTATTTGATCGGTTTGCCATATGCCTTATTTTTGGGGACAGTGGCGGGTGTGACCAACATCATCCCCTATTTTGGCCCCATTATCGGTACGGTGCTCAGCAGTTTTGTTGCCCTGGTCACTGATCCCAGCCTGATTGGCTGGGTGATCGGAGTCAACATCGTCATTCAGATCTTAGAAGGCAATGTGATCAATCCTTACGTTGTGGGTAAAAGACTGCACATTCACCCTATGTTTATTATCTTGAGCTTGTTGGTCGGAGCAGAAGTGGGTGGCATGATTGGACTCCTCTTAGCCGTTCCTGTGTTTGTGATTATGAAAGTGATCGTGGTCAGCACGGTGTTGCATGTGCGGCGCTACCGCTCCATACAGAAGGTGGAGGACATGTGATCAAGTGGAGTGACCAAGCGTTGACAACTCCCCTGACAACTGGGTATAATGACCACAAACAAAGATTGACAAGACGATGATGGAACGAAGTAGGTTAAGTTCCCCATACAGAGAGAAAGCTCCGGTGGTGTTCCTTGGCCAGTAAGGTCAGGGGCACCCAGGTTGAGAGAGCTTTTATGAGCGCCTTAACCGAAAGCCATTCCAGAGTGCAGCTAATCCCTGCCGGCCGGACCGTTACCCCGCCTGAGCGATACAAGAACAGCACAGCTGCAGTTGTTGGTTCGAGTCTGGAAGGCTGATCTTGTATAAGCAGGGTGGTACCGCGCAAGAGTTTCTCTTTCGTCCCTGATCACAAAGATCGGATGAAAGAGTTTTTTTATTGCACTGTCTAATTCTGAACAAAATGAAACAGATAAGGAGGAACAAGCGTGAAACACTTAACTTCTGCTCAGATCAGAGAGATGTTTCTCACTTTTTTTAAGGAAAAAGGGCATAGCATAGAGCCCAGCGCCTCCCTGATTCCCCATGACGATCCGTCTCTGTTATGGATTAACTCTGGTGTGGCCACACTTAAAAAATATTTTGACGGCCGAGTGATTCCTGACAACCCGCGTATCGTCAATTGCCAAAAGTCCATCCGCACCAATGATATTGAAAACGTGGGCAAGACGGCCCGCCACCATACCTTTTTTGAGATGCTTGGGAACTTTTCTATAGGCGACTACTTTAAAAAAGAGGCCATTCACTGGGCTTGGGAGTTTTTAACCGATCCCCGCTGGATCGGCTTTAACCCGGAGAAACTGTCGGTAACTATTCATCCGGAAGATGATGAGGCCTTTAACATCTGGCATAAAGACATTGGTCTCCCACAAAAACGGATTATCAGACTGGAAGAAAACTTCTGGGATATTGGCGAAGGTCCCTGCGGCCCTAACACGGAGATTTTTTATGACCGCGGGGAAGCATATGGCAACGATCCGGATGATCCTGAGCTTTATCCCGGCGGGGAAAACGAGCGCTATCTGGAAATTTGGAACCTGGTCTTTTCTCAGTACAATCACAATCCGGACGGTTCCTATACCCCGTTGCCCAAGAAAAACATTGACACAGGCATGGGGCTGGAGCGGATGGCTTCTGTCTTACAAGAAGTGCCCACCAACTTTGACACGGATCTGTTCCAGCCCATTATCCAAAAAACAGCAAAGTTGGCTGGCAAAGCGTATGGAAAAAACAGGGAAGATGATGTCGCCTTTAAAGTGATTGCCGATCATGTGCGTACCGTGGCCTTTGCCATTGGAGATGGGGCTTTGCCTTCTAATGAAGGAAGGGGCTATGTGATCCGCCGTTTGTTAAGACGGGCGGTCCGCTATGGAAAAGTGCTGGGGATTAACAAGCCGTTTTTGTATCAGTTAACCCCGGTTGTGGGAGAGAATATGGGCTCCTTCTATTCAGAAGTCGTTGAAAAAGAGGAATTTATTTCCAATGTGGTTAAAACAGAAGAAGAACGTTTTCATGAAACGCTAAATGAGGGCTTGTCTATTTTGAGCAGTATGATTGAGGAGTTAAAAGCCAAAGGAGAAAAAAGGTTGTCCGGAAAGCAAGCTTTCACCCTCTACGACACCTACGGATTCCCGCTTGATTTAACCGAGGATTTTGCCGGAGAACATGGCATTGAAGTGGACCGCGAAGGTTTTGACCGGGAAATGGAAGCTCAGCGGGAGCGGGCCCGGGCCGCGCGGCAGGAAGTGGACAGCATGCAGGTGCAAGGCGGCGTGCTGGGTGATTTTAAAGAGAAAAGTGAGTTTGTTGGCTATGACAAGCTGGAAACCCAAGCCAAAGTGCTGGCCCTTGTTGTGGATGATCAGTTTGTGGATATCGTTCCCAGCGGGCAAAGCTGCCAGATTATCCTGGATCAAACCCCGTTTTATGCCGAAAGCGGGGGGCAGGTGGCTGATAAAGGGGCACTGATTGCAGACGGTCTGGAAGTACGTATTGAGGAAGTGCAAAAAGGCCCGGGCGGCCAGCATGTACATTGGGGAGAAGTAGTGCAAGGCTCCCTGACCAAAGGCAGTGTTGTGACCGCCAAGATTGATGAGGAGAAACGGGCGGCCATTGTCAAAAACCATACGGCTACCCACTTGCTGCACCAGGCTTTAAAAGATGTGCTGGGGGAACATGTCAATCAGGCCGGATCTTTGGTGGCACCGGACCGCTTACGGTTTGACTTTTCCCATTTCAGTGCCGTCAGTGCTGAAGAACTGCACCAGATTGAATCTTTGGTGAATCAGTGCATTTGGCAGCATTTGCCGGTGGAAACCATGTACCGTTCGCTGGAGGAAGCGAAAGCCATGGGGGCCATGGCCTTGTTTGGTGAAAAATACGGTGAAACGGTACGAGTGGTGAAAGTGGGCGACTACAGCCTGGAATTGTGCGGCGGTTGCCATGTACGTAACACAGCGGAAATCGGTCTGTTCAAAATTGTCTCTGAGAGCGGTATTGGGGCTGGCACACGCCGGATCGAAGCGGTTACTGGCCAGTATGCTTACCAACATCTCAACCGTTTTCAGGCGCTCTTAACCGAGGCAGCTGCCAAACTGAAAACAAAACTGGACGCGGTTCCGGCCCGGATTGAAGCTTTGCACCATCAGTTGAAAGAACTGGAGCGGGAAAATGAAGCTCTGAAGGGTAAGCTGGCCAAGCTCGAAGCTTCCCGCTTGTTAGACCAGGTACAAGAGGTAGATGACGTTCCTGTTTTGGCCGCCAAGGTATCAGCTGCTGGCATGGATGATCTGCGCACCCGGGTGGACAACCTCAAACAAAAACTGGGCTCTGCTGTCATTGTTCTGGGAGCCAGCGTGGAGGGCAAAGCCATGATTGTGGCCGGAGTAACCAAAGATTTGGTGGATAAGGGTTACCATGCCGGAAAATTAGTGAAGGAAGTCGCCTCTATCTGTGGCGGCGGAGGAGGGGGACGCCCGGACATGGCCCAAGCAGGGGGCAAAGATCCCCATAAACTGGACGAAGCCGTAAAAACTGTGCCGGAATTGGTTAAATCTGTTTTACAAAGCTAAGTTTTAGAGTACAATAGAAAGTAAGTGAGACTGTTGTCCGGACAATGATGCTGGAGGAAATGGGGGATGAAGATGGGCTCCATGGACCGTACCATGAAATTCAACGTAAAAGGGGAGAAGATGGAGGTTGACCCGAAGGATGTGCTGTTAACCGTCTACCGCTCCCTCGAGGAAAAAGGTTATCATCCCATTAACCAGATTGTGGGGTATCTCCTTTCCGGAGACCCCGCTTATATTCCCAGGCATAACAATGCCCGCAGCCTGATTCGCAAACTGGAACGGGATGAATTGATTGAGGAGCTTGTCAAGGCCTATCTGGATCACTACCGGGAGGAGTTAAAGGGCTAGACTGTACAAAGCTGAGGCCGGGCAGACAAGAGTCTACCGGCCGGCAACTGAGAGTGAGATGTGAGGAGCGAAAATGTGCGGTTAATGGGCTTGGATGTTGGACAAAAAACAATCGGTGTCAGTATAAGTGATGAGCTGGGCTGGACAGCTCAGGGGCTTGAAGTGATCAAACGGACAAATTTAGAGCAGGATTTGGCCCGCTTAGAGGATTTGATCGGCCAATACCAGGTGAGTCAAATCATCGTTGGGCTCCCCAAAAATATGGATGGCACCATCGGGCAAACCGGGGTGCTCTGTCAAGCTTTTGCCCAAGCGTTGCAAGCAAAAACTGGCTTGCCGGTTAAGATGTGGGATGAGCGCTTGTCAACCCAGTCGGCTGAACGGATTCTTCTTGCTGCAGATATGAGCCGCAAAAAAAGAAAGCAAGTGATCGACAAAATGGCGGCCGTGATTATATTGCAAAGTTATCTGGATGCCCACACTAAATAAAAAGAGGTGTTACAATGATTAAAGGTCGTGAAGAGGAAGAACGCATTATTATCCCTGATGAAGAGGGAAAAGAAGAAGTGTTTAACGTCTTGTGCAAATTTGATGTCGAACAGACTGGCAAACAGTATATTTTATTGGTTCCCGCTGACCAGGAGGAAGACCCGGAAGTGGAGGAACAAGAAGTGTATGCCTTCCGGTACGAAGAGACCAGGGAAACTGACGGAGGCCGGGAACGCATCAACCTTTACCTGATCGAAGATGATGAAGAGTGGAACATTGTGGAATCCACCTTTCAAACCCTGGTTGAGGAAGAGGAACTGGATGGCGACATTCACTGAATGAGTGTCTGTCCAGAGGGTGGCATTCACGTGTTGGCTCCCCGGTAGCAAGATAAGAAGACCATCAGGTTGTTGTGATGGTTTTCTTTTTTTGATGTATAATAGTCAGAGAAACGGGAGGGGTGCCCATGACTGAAGAACAGAAAAGGCGGGCTGAAGAGCAGCGTGGCGAAGCAATGGAAACGAACGAAACAGCAACTGACCAGCCTGAAACGAAGCCAAGCGGAGTACGGGAGGAAAAAGAGCAGCAGGAAGTGGAATACGAGGAAGTGAAGGCTGCCTCTCCGCTGAAAGTGGTGCTGATTACCCTCGGTGTCATTCTCCTGCTTGTGGCCAGTGCTGCCGCAGTGGGGGGCTTATATCTGTACAGCCAGCTGCAGCCTGTCGACCCCGCCGCCGAAGATGAAGTGCTCGAGGTTGAGATCCCAATGGGCTCGTCCACGGCACGGATTGCTCAAATTTTACATGAGCAAGGCCTGATTAAAAATGAAAAGCTGTTTTATTTTTACGTGCGTTATTTGGGCGTGAGTGATTTCCAGGCGGGTCAGTATCAGCTTTCTCCCAGCATGTCTGCCGGGGAGATCATTAAGGAATTGCAAGAAGGACGCCTGCACCGAGAAACCCTGCGCTTTACCATACCGGAAGGGTTAACAGTCGAGGAGACGGCTCAGCGTTTGGAAGAGCAGGGTGTGGTTGATGCCGATCGCTTTTTGCAGGTGGTGAACAATGGAGATTTTAGTGAATTTTCCTTTGTCCAGGACATCCCTGAAGCAGAAGACCGCAAGTACCGCCTGGAGGGATTCTTGTACCCTGAAACATATGAAGTGTATAAGGGAACCACGGAAGAAGACATTGTGCGCCTCCTTTTGGAACAGTTTGAAAAAGTGTTCAAAGAGGAATGGCATGGTGCCTTGGAAGAACACGGGATGACAGTGTATGAAGCTGTCACGCTGGCCTCTATTATCGAGCGGGAGACTGTTGTGGATGAAGAACGGAAAAAGATCTCCGGCGTTCTTCATAACCGGCTTGAAGAGGGAATGTTATTACAGGCTGATGCCACTGTGTTATATGCGTTAGGTGAACATAAGGAAAGAGTGTTATATCAGGATTTGGAAGTGGACAACCCCTATAACACTTATAAGTATCCCGGGCTGCCCCCCGGTCCGATTGCGAGTCCGGGTCTTCCATCCCTTGAAGCAGCCATCTTTCCTGCTAAGCATGATTACTTATTTTATGTCACTAAAAAAGATGGCAGCGGGACTCATTATTTTTCTAAAACCTATGCTGAGCATCGTCAGTACGACGAAAAAAGCCGGCGTCATCTTGACCAGGCTGACTGAGGAGAAAAAGAGCAAATGGTAATTGATGCAAACTTGAAAGCCTATCTTCAGCAGTTGACACCGCTTGATGATCCCCTTTTGGCTGAAATGGAGGCCGTAGCTCAAGAAAAAGGGATTCCTATTATTGAGCGCCCTTCCATTAAGTTAATACGAGTACTCTTACACACAAAATCAACCGTCCGGCGTATTTTGGAAATTGGAACAGCCATCGGCTACTCTGCCATCTGGCTGGCCCAGTCTGCACCGGACGCTCATGTTGATACGATTGAAAAAGATAAGCAACGGGTGGTACAGGCCCGTTCCTATATTGAGCGGGCAGGACTGGCCCAAAGAATCAGTGTTCATCATGCTGATGCCAAAACGTATGCACAACAGCTCCAACATCGGTATGATTGTATTTTTATTGACGCAGCCAAGGGGCAATACCGTCTCTTGTTCGAACAATACGCCACCAGATTAAACGACGGTGGCCTGATCATCTCGGACAATGTGTTTTTTCGGGGGGATGTGGCCGCTGAACAAATTCAAAATAAGCGTTTTCGTTCCCTGGTCAATAAATTAAAAGCTTACAACCAATGGCTGGCTGAACACCCCCGGTTTGAAACCAGTTTTGTGCCTATTGGTGACGGATTGGCCATCAGCAAGCTTAAAGCCGAATCACCTGAGAACTGACTGATGAGGGAAGGAGATAGCACATGGTAAAGCCTGTTGTGATTGGTGTGGCCGGTGGATCTGGCTCAGGCAAAACGACGGTAGCCAGTGAGATTTTTCGCGCTTTTCCAGACCAGTCCATCTTAATCTTGGAACAGGATGCCTATTACAAGGATCAATCTCACCTGCCTTTTGAAGAAAGAATTAAAACCAATTATGACCACCCGCTTGCTTTTGATCATGATTTGCTGGTTGAACATTTGGACCGTTTGTTGAACTACGAGGCTATCGACAAGCCGGTATATGATTATACCCGGCATACCCGGGCCAAAGAGACTGTCCGTGTAGAACCCAAGAATGTGATCATCCTTGAAGGCATATTAGTATTAGAGGACAGACGCTTAAGAGAGCGGATGGATATCAAGGTGTTTGTGGATACTGATGCCGATGTAAGAATCATACGCCGTCTGATGAGGGATATTAAGGAGCGAGGCCGGACTATTGACTCGGTAGTTGAGCAATATTTGCAAGTGGTCAGACCCATGCACAACCAGTTTATTGAACCAACCAAAAAATATGCAGATATCATCATTCCGGAGGGTGGCGAAAACCAAGTAGCCATAGATCTGATGGTTACCAAAATAAAAACCATTTTACAGGAGCATGATTTGATTCAGACTCCATAACAACTAAAGGGGGAAGACGAGTATGGCGGAAAAAGAAACGCTTGTCACGGAAGAAGGTTTGCAAAAGTTAAAGGATGAATTGGACTATTTGATTACTGTCAAGCGGCCGGAAGTTGTGGAAAAGATTAAAATTGCCCGCAGTTACGGAGACTTGAGTGAGAACTCGGAGTATGATGCGGCACGGGATGAACAAGCTTTTGTGGAGTCACGCATTCAGCAGTTGCAGAAAATGATTCGCAACGCCAAAATTATTGACACTTCCCAATATGATGGAGATGTGGTTACCGTCGGAAAAACGGTGGTGTTTCAGGAACTGCCGGACGGTGAACAGGAGGAATATACGATTGTGGGCCGCACTGAAGCGGACCCCTTGTCAGGCAAGATTTCCAATGATTCCCCCATGGCCAAGGGCTTGCTGGGCAAAAGAGTGGGAGATACAGTCACGATTCATACGCCTGGAGGGGATATTGAGGTTAAGATTTTAGAAATAAGAGTGTAGTCCGTTGGCCCGTAATAAGTAAGTGATTATATCAAGTGTCAATCAAGCAGTGATTTTGTAAACGTCAGGTTTATGCCTGACGTTTTTTTTTGTTCTTTCCTGTCCAAAATGGGAGTAGAGCGATGTTCAAGGGGGAGTATAATGAAAAGCGTCAGTTTTAAGAGACTGGTATGGTTGTTGCTGCTCATGACGGGGGGTTTAGGACTGCTTCTTGTACGGCTGGCCTATGTCCAGTTGATCGATACGGAAGGTTTTTCCAAGCACCAGATTAATTTGATCAAGCAGGCTGTCGGGCAAAGACAGCAACAACTGGTACTAGACAGCGGACGGGGAGAAATCACGGACAGATATGGGAAGAGTTTAACCGGTGAAACGGCGTATGTACTTGTCTTATTTCCCTTATCCCAAAAGAATGACAACCATGATGAACAACTTCAACAACTAGCCGGGATATTGAAGGTTCCCTTTGAACAATTGAAAGCTGAGCTGGATGGTCTCTCTGAGCCACGGGTGTACAAGCAATATGGACAAATGGTGTATATCACGGAAAGTCAGGCAGAAACCATTAATCAATTGGGTATTCCCGGTGTTTTGGGGTTGCCTTATGAACTTCGCTATCCCCCCGATCAGCGCATAGCCAGCCATCTGCTTGGCTATCTGGGGGAAAATCCGGACTTTGTCCGGCAGGCATTTGCCGAGGAGTTGGCTCAAGGGGTTTTAACAGAAAACAGCAAGGTGGGTATTAGCGGTTTGGAGCGGACCTTCCAGCCTTTCCTGCAAGGTACAGGTCCTACCATACTAGCCTACTATGTGGATGGCAGAGGTTTTCCACTGCAAGGCCTAGGCTTGAAATATATGGCCCAAGACAATCCTTTTTATCCGTTGGTGCTGGAGACAACACTTGATGCTGATTTGCAGCAGCAGGTGGAACAGGTTTTGGATAGGAGGGGTGTAGATCAGGGGGCGGTGGTTATTCTGGATCAAGAGACTAGTGAAATTCTAGCGCTGGCCAGCCGGCCACATGTGGTGCGTGATCACCCCAGCCACCCTTCCTGGCGTAATATAGCTTTGAACCGTTATCCCCCGGGCTCTGTGTTTAAAATTGTCATCGCTGCGGCCGCCTTGGAAGAGGAAGCAGCTACCCTTGACTCCCGTTACGAATGCCCAGGGGTATTGGCAGGGACACAGTTTCACTGCTGGAAAGAGGATGGGCATGGCTCCCTGACCTTTGCTGAGGCTTTCTATCAGTCCTGCAACATTGTCTTTGGCCAATTGGCGATTGAACTTGGAGCAGAAACGTTAGAAAGGTATGCCCGTAAACTGGGCTTAATCGACTACAACGGCTGGCATGCGGATGCTGTGTATCACTTGTCAGATTTTCACCAGCTGGATAGGGAAGAGCAAGGACAGGTTTTTGCCCCGGACCGGCCCGAACACGAAAAAAACGATGACCTGTATTTGTTAAGGACAGGCATCGGCCAATTAGATGTTCAGCTGACCCCTTTGGCCGTGGCTAATATGATGGCCACCATTACTAGAGGGGGGTTAAAGTATCAAGTCAAAGCTGTAAACAGGATCACTTACCAAACCGGTGGTTCGTTTTACAATTTCCCCGCACAACGCTTGCCTGGTCCATCCATCTCTCCCTATACCGCCTACCAGTTGCAAAAATTATTGGCAGGGGTTGTGCAGGAGGGAACGGCACAAGCCCTAAATGACAGACCGTGGCAAGCAGCAGGGAAGACAGGTACAGCGCAAGCAAACGGGGGTCCTTTTTCAGCCCAGGCCGCTTTAAACCATCACTGGTTTGCTGGTTATTACCCTGCAAACCACCCTCGGTACACCATTACTGTCTTGGCCTTAAATCAGCCAGAGAACACAGCTAATCTTGCTCTCGCTGTGTTTGCCGATGTGGTGGATTGGCTGGAGGGACGGGAAGCGAGAAAAGCGGGCACTAACGGTTAGCTTGCTTGTTTTGTTCTCTTCCGCTCCAGCAAGCGGTCAATAACGTAACCCAGGAGAAAGTAAAATCCGATGGTTAAAGCATAAACAAACAGCGGATTGACTGTATAAACTTCCCGGTACATTTCAATCACCCAGGCCGGGATGCTGACAAAAAAGAATAGAAGATTATCCCGGTCAAATCCAAAGTAATTAAACAAGCAAACCAGAACAGCGCCTAAGGTTAACCAAAAACGAAACGTACGCAACAAGGCTGTCCCCTCCAACTCCGTATGGTGTCGCCCTTCAAATTTTATATTTACGGTTAGGATAAGCGGAAATAGCCGCAATTATACAAGTGCTGGCGTGGAACAAAGAAAGCCCTGCGCTGTCATGGCACAGGGCTTGTTAGATTGGTCAACACTGAAATGAGAAATGATGTCTCAGGCCATTACCACGGTCTAAACGGGGGTGACCCAGGAGGTGCGTTTTGAATCATATCCATTAACGGGACAGTGTAAGCAACAAGGATTAAGGCGACAGCCAGCGCCACCCACAGTTTCCAGTTTTCCAGCAGGGGAGGCGTTTTGCTGGCATCACTCGACACTTCTCCAATGGGGAATTCGGTTTGCTCCTTGGGGGCCAAAAAGGCTAGCTGAATCACATTATAAATCATCAGCAAGGCAGCGATAAACAGAATCACGCCCCCGATGGACATGGTCGCCTGATTAGCAAACATTCCCTCCAGCCACTGAAGGGCTGTCGGGTGATCCTGATAGGTGGTAAACGCTGTCCGGCGGGGTGCGCCGAGCAATCCTAAGAGATGCATGGCACCCGACATGAAGAACATACCCACCGCCCACAAGATGGTTTGGATCATGCCCAGGCGGTTGACAGAGGGTGTCAACCGGCGTCCCGTCAAGACTGGAATCAGCCAATAGGAGATGCCAAAGAAGGTCAGCAATACGGTTGTGCCAACGGTTAAGTGAAAGTGTCCCACGACCCACAGGGTATTGTGCACTACCGCATTCATCTGGTGACTGGCGTTGATGATACCTCCAGCACCTGCTGGGATAAAGGTCAGCATGGCGATGAAGGGAGCAAAGAAACGCACATCATTCCAGGGCAGCTTTTTCCACCAGCTAAATAACCCGGTTGCTCCTTTGGCCCGTCCTGTGATTTCAAAGGTGGCAAAGATGGAAAAGGCGGTTAACAAGGAGGGCACGACAACGGCAAATGTTAATACCGTCTGAATATACTTCCAGAACGGTGAAATCCCGGCCTCCATCAATTGGTGGTGGAAGCCGACAGGAATGGACAATAACAAGAACAAGATAAAGGCTAGGCGGGCCAGCGAATCGCTGAATAGTCTGCCGCCAATAATTTTGGGAATCACAATATACCAGGCCATATAAGCAGGCAACAGCCAGAAATAAACAAGTGGATGGCCGAAATACCAGAACAGGGTACGGCTCAGCAGGACATTTACCCGTTCGCTGATGCCAAGAGACCACGGTAAGAGTTGAAGCAGGACAGTTGCCGCTACGCCAATGGTTGCGACGATCCACAGCAAGATGGTGGCGACGGTCATAAAACCAAACAGGGGGGTTAACTGTCCCGGATTTTCCCGCTTCCAGTTAAAGTAGTGGGCCAATAAGGCACCGCCGGCAACCCATGTTCCAACCACAAACAGGGTAAGTCCCAGATAAAACAGTGGATGTGCTTGCAAAGGAGCGTAGAACGTATATAAGACCGTTCCTTCATTGAGCAGGACCATGATCGTGGTCAGCACCGTACCAAGGGTTAAGACAAGGAACCCAATCCAGCCCGTTTTCCGGTATTTATCCGGGAAAGCGCCCAGTGTTTTACTCATGCCCGCATTAAGGAAGGCAAAAATAAAGTAGGTTGTAAATACAAGAGCCAATAATAAACCGTGAGCGGTGAGGACTTGGTAATAGTTAATGCCGGCCGGCAAGTCGATGAATCCCGCCCGTTGCAATCCTTGAACCACACCAGCTATAGCACCGATCAGAAAAGCCGTAAAAGCGACATAGATATAAGCCATACTCAGTTTGGCATCGGAGGGATTCACTTCTGTTCCCGCTTTCACTTTGGCTATCATTGTTCAATCACCTCGATTGTCATTTGCATGTAGTGGTGGCCAGCGCCACAGTATTCGTTACATAACACTAAATAAGAACCTGGTTCGGTGAAGGTGTGTCTCGCCTGGTTGACGTGGCCAGGAGTGACCATCATGTTCACATTGGTACCGGGAATGGTGAAACTGTGTATGACATCCTCGCTGGTCACTTCGAAGATTACGGTGGCTCCTGCAGGTACTTCAATGACATTAGGGCGGTAGCCGAAGGTCATAGCCACAATATTGGCCACATACGTTTGATCATCAATTTGAACAAGCCCCGGATCATCAAATGGGGGCGTTTCACTTACGTTGAGCGGGTCAACAACCGCATCGTGACTGGGCGGGTACTGTCCCATGGCAAAGGCACCGACACCTAAAACAGATAAAAAGACAATTAATGTGCCAATTCCGAAATAGAGCCAATATTTTTCATAACGATGAAGATGCATCGGTCATAAACCTCCTTATCTGGTTATGAGCGTGACAGAAAGAGTGCAAAAACGGCCAGCCAGCTAATGACAATAAACAGACCCAGGCCAAACACGGAGAATAATGTTCCTTTCAGGGATGTATCCGTTTCCGTTTCTTGCCGGATGGAAGTTACATTTTGCTTCTTACTGGTCTCCAAGTCAGGGCGTGCCATGGTACCTACTCCTTTCCTTTGTTTTACATTTAAATCATAGCGCTAAGATGCCCTTAAGCATGTGATATATGTCACAATCAATGGGAGTATGCACCAAATGTCATGATATTGTCAAAATTCCATGCCAAATAAAGGACAAGCAACGTGAAATCAAAAAGGACCATCAGCTGCCTGGCTTGCAACCATCTTGTGATCAGCAGTCAGGCAGGTGACAGTCCTCTAATGTTCAACAAACCATTTTACTCTCCCGCTGCACATTCTTCAAATAGATACAGAGTGTCAGACCTTAAGCCCAGTCTTAGGGTTTCTACAGAAATAATGTCTCCAAAGGGGATATTGGCCAAATTAACGTTCGTTCCAAACTTCCTGATAAAGTAAGTTTGCAGCTGTTTGTTCGGAGCTTCAAAGATGAGGCGGTTTATATCCACATCCGCTTCAATCAGCTCCTCGATCAGACCATGTCTTAACTCTCCATTTTCTCTGCATATTCCGCTTGTTCCGCTTTCCCTTGCCTCGGTGATTACCATCGCTGCTCCTGCTTGTAAGTCCTCTTCGATATACTCAATCCACCTGGAAGGATGGAGCTCCCGGGATCGTTGCTGGTCCTTATATCCCACTTCACTGAAAACGGTGAACTCATGAGCAAAATCAGCAATGAAACTGGCTTTATCCCTGTTGCTCAGCGGAACCGTGCCATTTGAGATCTCAACATGCTGGCAGCCGTGCTGGAGGCAGAAATGATAATAATCCGTTACTTTTTTCTGCAGCAGGAACTTCTCAAACAAAGTTCCCCCAAAAAAGAAAGCCACGTTATTGACTCTCAAACAGCCTATCTTTTCTTCAAGACAGTCGGAGACAAGGGAAGTTCCCCAGCCAAATTTGACAAAATCAATATAGCCGGCGTGGGTGCTGATGACGTCCTTGAAGTAACCGACAGGCATCCCCTTATCAATAACTATGGTTAACCCGCATGTTCTGGGTTTAGCTGGCCTGGGTGGCAAGGATAATGAATGCTGATTCATAACAGATAAGCACTCCTTCCTGGGCATCTGCCCCATCTTAGCTAGCACATTTTATTCTGCTGGACAGCAAGTGGTTCCAGTTACAAACAGCATTTCAATCATGAAGTGACCAAAAAAATTGCACTCTTGAACTTACAAAATCTATGTCAAATTATCTTACAGATTAGTTGCGACATAACGACTAAGATGTGAAAATATAACTAACGTTATATGTTAACTATATTTACGTTAAATGGGCGGTGCGACGTGTGCTGCTCATGTAAAACAAAGAAAGGAGTTGGATCGGAAATGGGAGAGTTGTTTTACCTTAATGCACTGTGGGTGATGGTGGCCACGATTTTGGTCATCCTGATGCAAGGGGGATTTATTCTCCTTGAGGCAGGTTCAACGCGGATGAAAAATGCCGGCCATATCGCTGGCAAAACTATTTTTACATTCGGTATTGCCTCTCTTGTGTTTTGGGCTGTAGGTTATGGCTTTATTTATGGTCAAGGTAATTTGTTTATCGGCTTTTCTGATTTCTTCTACGGCGATTTTACTTCTGTGGTTGATGGTTTGCCTGGTTCAATTGACTTTATGTTTCAACTAGCTTTTGCTGGGATTGCACTAACCATCGCTTTCGGCGGTTTTGCCGAGCGGGCCAAACTGTCGGTTTACATCTTATTTGCCATTTTCTTTTCAGCTTTTGTCTACCCGGTTGTAGCCCACTGGATTTGGGGAGACGGCTGGCTGGCAGGATTAGAAAAACAAGACTTTGCCGGCTCCACTGTGGTGCACTTGACAGGAGCTATGGCTGCACTGGCTGCCACCATACTGCTTAAACCGCGGATTGGTAAGTACAACAAAGATGGCACAGCGAACGATATGCATGGTCATAATCAGGTTTATACCGCTTTAGGTGTTCTGCTGCTCTGGGTAGGCTGGTTTGGTTTTAATGCAGGAAGCACATTAGGTGTTGATGAAGGATTTTTTGGGTTTGTCGCGCTGAACACCAATCTTGCGGCGGCTGCCGGTGCCATCGCGGCCTTATCTACCGCCTGGATGCTTTCCGGCAAGGCGGATGTACCAACCGTGTTAAATGGCGCCTTGGCCGGACTGGTGGCCATCACTGCCTCTTGTGCCTTTGTTGAACCGTGGGCAGCGGTGCTGATCGGACTGATAGCCGGTGTGATTGTCTATTACAGCATGAAGTTCTTTGATAAAGCCAAAATTGATGACCCCATCTTTGCTTTGTCAGTGCACGGTGTGGCTGGGGTGTGGGGCACCTTGTCCACAGGTTTCTTTGCCACGCCGGAACTGGCTGCCATGAACGGCGGGTTGCCCGGGCTGTTGTACGGGGGAGGATTGACTCAGTTGGGTGTGCAAACATTGGGAGTTGTCTCAGCAGGACTGTATGCGTTTCTAACCTCTGTCATCCTGCTGCTGGTCATTAGAGCCGTTGTAGGATCGCTGCGCGTGACGGAAGAGGAAGAGTTACTGGGCTTGGATTTAAGTGAGCATGGCAGCTATGGGTATCCAGAGATGGTACAGCCGGCTGCCAATGCACAATTTGGTGTTCATGAGCCAGTTGTTAAAATATGACCATATACTCAGCGCCGCCAGTCAGGCTATCACAGACAGAGGGTACTCCGCCGGCCGCTTTCACTTGGTTTTTGATGGGCAGCGCCGGCCGAGGAGAGCATCAGCCAGGAAGTGACCAGGATCATGGCCTTGTTTATGATCAGGGGGGAGAAGAAGTCCAACAGTACTTTCTGGCACTTGGAAGGGAGATCAGCCGCCGTTTGGCAGACAGGGGATACCCATTATGCATGGGGCATGTGATGAGTTCCATTCCAAGGTGGTGCCGCTCAAGGTCAGGCTGGCAGTCCCAACTGGAGCAGTGGCTAAGAGAAAAGCGGTGGGAAACCTTGCGCTATGTGTTGATTTTTATGGATGCCCGCCCACTTGTGGGGGACTCTCAGCTGGTCATTGATCTGAGAGAACGAGTGTACGGGTACTGCGCAAAGGATCCTGCTATCTTGCTGCGTCTGTGGGAAAACACAGCATGGTTGAAGAAAGGAATGGGCCTATTCGGGCAATTTCTGACTGAGGAAAAAGGTCCTCATGCGGGGGCTATCAACCTAAAAGAAACAGGGTTGTTTCCATATATCAACGCCATACGCCTCCTGGCCATCAGAGAGAGTGTGCATGAAACCTCTACCGCCCTCCGCTTGGAACGTTTGTGTGCACTTGCTTCCTATGGGTGGCTGGAAACATACCAGGCTTACTTCAAGCGGCTCATGGCCTACCGCAAAAGAGCGGGGGTCACCAATCACCCTGACTACATCAGGGTGGCTGACCTCAGCCGGGAGGAGAAAAAAGAGTTGAAGCACCTGATAAGGAAAGGAGCTGAATTATACCGGCGTACGGGACAATGGTTAAAGAGAGGGACCGTGTGGTGAAGTTTCAAGCTGTTGCCCAGAGGATGAAACAATTGTCTGAAAGGGTGGGTTCACATCTCTATGCCGCTCTCAGCAACAGAGAGAAGAGAGAGGTGTGGCCGCAAGCCAGCTTTTTACGCCAGCTTGAAAAGGAGCTGCGGGAGGAGAACTACTTGGAACGGCCCCTCAACGAACTGCCTGTGGTCGTCTTTGATGTGGAGACGACAGGATTTTTTCCTGAACAAGGGGATCGCATCCTGTCCATAGGAGCTGTGCGTGCCGTTGGCCAGCACATCCTGGAAGAGGATTCCCTGTACACATTGGTTCGCTCAGATGTATCCATTCCCAGAGAAGTGAGCCAATTGACCGGCATCACGGAGGACGATCTTGCTTCTGCGCCAGCGCTAGCTGATGTACTGACTCAATTTTTCAATTTTATCGGCACGGATCTCCTTGCCGCCCATCATGCCGGGCATGAGAAAGCCTTTATGCAGCAAGCGGTACGGGAGATTGGAGGCCGTTCCTTTCAACACCGTATTGTGGATACATCGTTTCTGGTTAGGGTTGTTGACCCCGGATTGAAGCAAAGTCAATTGGAAGTCTGCTGCTCCTTGTACAACATTAAGCCGGAAAACCGCCATCATGCCTTAGGTGATGCCCTGCTGGCGGCCAGGTTATGGACCTGTTTAGTGCAGGATATGACCGCCAAAGGAATCAATACTTTACAAGACGCGTATCTGGCTTTAAGCCTTAATAAAAATAACTGTACAATTAACAATTTGGGAGGGGATTAAAATGGGAAAGTACACGAAAGAGGACATTTTAAAAATAGCTAAAGAAGAGGATGTGCGCTACATCCGGCTGCAATTTACCGATCTGTTGGGAACCGTCAAAAATGTGGAGATACCCGTCAGCCAGTTGCCCAAAGCCCTTGATAACAAAATGATGTTTGATGGTTCCTCTATTGAAGGATTCGTGCGCATTGAAGAGTCTGATATGTATCTCTATCCTGATCTGGATACATGGCTCATCTTCCCGTGGGAACTTGAAGAAGGCAAAGTGGCCCGTTTGATTTGTGATGTATATAATCCAGACGGAACGCCGTTTGCCGGAGATCCGCGGGGTGTCTTGAAGCGGATGCTGAAAGAGGCAGAAACGCTAGGCTTTACGGCCATGAACGTCGGGCCTGAACCGGAGTTCTTCCTGTTTAAGCTAGATGAAAAAGGCGATGCAACATTGGAAGTGAATGATCAAGGCGGTTATTTTGATCTGGCTCCCACCGATTTAGGTGAAAATTGCCGCCGGGATATTGTGCTCACCCTGGAAAAAATGGGCTTTGAAATTGAAGCCTCCCACCATGAAGTGGCCCCGGGACAGCATGAGATTGACTTTAAATATGCCAATGCTGTCACTGCAGCCGATTATATCCAAACCTTTAAAGTGGTAGTGAAAAACGTAGCTAAACAACACGGATTGCACGCCACGTTTATGCCCAAACCGCTGTTTGGGGTAAACGGATCAGGCATGCACTGTCACCAATCCCTGTTCAGGGGAGAGGAGAATGCCTTCTACGATGAACAGGATGAACTGGGCCTTAGTGACACCGCCAAACAATATTTGGCCGGCATTCTGCATCACGCCAGAGCCATGGCCGCCATTACAAATCCAACTGTCAACTCTTACAAACGTTTAGTGCCTGGCTATGAAGCTCCTTGCTACGTAGCCTGGTCGGCCAAAAACAGAAGCCCGCTGGTCCGAGTGCCGGCATCACGTGGTTTAAGCACGCGCATTGAATTGCGCAATCCGGACCCGTCTGCCAATCCGTATCTGGCCCTGGCCGTCATGCTGGCTGCTGGATTGGATGGTATCAAGAAAAAGCTGCCTCTGGTTCCGCCGACTAATCAAAATATCTATACCATGACAGAAGAGGAGCGCAAGGAAAACCGCATTGACAGTCTGCCATCCACGTTAAAAGAAGCGATTGAAGAGTTGAAACAAAATGAGGTGCTTAAAAAAGCGCTAGGTGAGCATGTTCTCGCTCACTTCATCGAAGCCAAAGAAATTGAATGGGATATGTTCAGAACCCAGGTGCATCCCTGGGAGCGCGACCAGTATCTCACCGCTTATTGAGAACCAAAGAGTATAAAGGAAAGCTGTCCCCATCGCTTGGGACAGCTTTTCTGTTTGAAAATTAACGGATTCCCCAATTCTCTAGCTGCTGGGTTGAGCCAATCCAGACGGGAGTGTGCTCCGGCAACAGCTCATACAAGTATTCCACATCATGATTGTGCATGCGCACACATCCCAGTGAAGCATACGTCCCAATGCTGGCCGGATTATTGGTGCCATGAATGCCGTAAGTGCCTCCTCCCCCAATATCAAGACCCAACCAGCGGGATCCCAGCGGGTTGTCAGGATGACCGCCAGCGACAGGAGGGGCAATGCCAGCCCCGCCCCAGGCCGGGTCAATGGCTTTGAAGACAATCTTAAATTGTCCTTCCGGAGTAAGAGAAGCATTTTTTCCTGAGGCGACAGGATAATCGGCGATCGCTCTTTCACCCTGGAACAAAAGCAGGCGGTTAGTGGACTTGTTGACCGCCACCCAGTAGCCTTGAGTAGGAGGATGAGCCGCCTTAATTCCTACCGGCTCAGTGATCCCCTGTTGATTTAAGGCGTGGTTCAGTTTCTCTGCCGTTGCTTTGTCCAAGCGTCCGCTGACCGGAAGCCCGTGATCCTCCTGAAAGACCAGCAGCTTTTGTTGGGTTTGTGGTCCAAAGATCCCATCTTGGACCAGTTCATAGCCGAGTAAACCCAATGCCTGCTGTAAATCGTTTACTCTTAACCCTCTGTCTCCTTGACTGATTTCACCGGAGAACAAAAATAAACTTAAGTAATTCTCCTCTTTTGCTCGAGTTTGATGATGCTGTTCCTTCCAGTTCTCCAGAGCGGTAAGCCACTCCTGTTCTTTTGCGTGCACATAGCGACGGAATAATGGCTCATCTTCCTCTACTGAGAGTTGCAAGTTCAAAACGAGTTGTGCTTGCTGAAGTTGGAATTGAATGACCTCAGGATTCTTTTCAGCCCTGGTTATACCCGGGATAAAAAGAAGCAACCCCAAACAAACGATTAGAAACGATCCTCGCTTATTCATCACATGCACTCCCTTAGTAACCTTTAGACAGATATGATTTATCATATTAAGCAGCGGTTTAGATGGCTACTAAAGATCATATGTGCATAGACCTGTATTATTACATAAATTGGTAGAGTTGTCCAAGTAAGGTAAGAGGGTAAAAGGACATAAAAAATAACTGGGACATACAAGGACAATGACTGCCGCTCATATAGATAGGTTATAAGACAGCATGGGAGGTGGAGGCTTTGGCGGGTATTTTCTCAACCATCGCCTTATTGATTAAGGAATTGATGGTTTTTGTTTCATATGTCAAAAACAATGCCTTTCCACAGCCTTTGAGTGAGAAAGAAGAAGAGAAGTATTTAAAGCGGATGCAGGAAGGTGACCAAGAAGCCCGCAATTTGCTCATCGAACATAATCTAAGATTAGTTGCCCACATCGTCAAAAAATTTGAAAATACTGGCGAGGATACGGAAGATCTGATATCCATAGGCACCATCGGTTTGATCAAAGGCGTTGAAAGCTACTCACCAGATAAAGGAACCAAGCTGGCCACCTATGCTGCCAGGTGTATCGAAAATGAGATTCTGATGCATTTAAGGTCCTTAAAAAAGACAAAAAAAGATGTGTCTCTTCATGATCCCATCGGAACTGATAAAGAAGGGAATGAAATTACGTTGATAGATGTCTTAAAAGCAGACATAGAGGATGTTTTGGACGAAGTACAGTTGCAAATGGAGAAAGACAAAATCTATCAATACATTCATGTGCTCGATGACCGGGAGAAAGAGGTGATTATTGGCCGGTTTGGCCTGGATATGGAGGAGGAGAAAACCCAGCGTGAATTAGCCAAAGAGCTAGGCATTTCCCGTTCGTATGTGTCGCGGATTGAAAAGCGGGCCTTGATGAAATTGTTTCATGAATTTTATAGAGCCAAAAAACATTCGGGGCAAAACAGAGGCTGAACTTGGGCCTCTTTTATAAAATATTTACAAAGATTAAAACCATGCTCTGTGTTAATTGGTAACGAGCAAGGTTGCCGCTTAAAACTCACCTTGCCCAGAAAAAATACGAAGCAGGTATGAAATAATATCATTCTTCAAGTGGATATTATTTCCACTGGGTATATGCTATGATAATGGGAAGTTTCAAAAGGAGTTAGCTGGGTTGTTGGAAAGGGGAGAGGAATTTTGCAGGTCGTCACAACAATACACCTGAATGAGAAAGAACGGGCCCTCATCCGTTTTGCCTTAGAGCATACCTTGCGTTATGCCGAGATTGACGAACAGGTCAAAAAATATAAGCAAGGTTTAGCTGAATTGCTGACCAACTTCAAACAAGCGGAACCTTTGATTCGAGGGCGGGGAGCATCTCTGTTTTTAGACACTGTTAAAAAAAACTAACTAACAGGGAATACCAGATTTTCCTGAAAATCTTAAAGGGTATGACCAATGAGGAGATCGCCCAGCATTTATACATATCGCAGCATACAGTTAAAACCCACATTCAACGGATTTACAAAAAGTTGGGTGTTCAAAACCGGACAGAGCTGATCGTCGCATATTTTAAGGGGAGAGAACATGAACAGAGTGGTAATAACGAGTGCAGTAACAGATGATGTACGCCAATTGTTATACAAATTGGACAGGCACTCCACAGAAACTGTTCAGCATAGTATGAGGGTAGCGAATTTGTTCATGGCTTGCCTTGAGCATTATCAATTATTTCGGGATATATGGGGCTCACTTTTTTTGGGGGCATTACTTCATGACTTTGGGAAGTATTTTGTTCCACATACCATTTTAAATAAAAAGGGATCGTTAAATCACAAGGAATGGGAGATTATGCGCTATCATCCCGTATTCGGCTATACTGTCGCCAGGCAATCATTACGAATCGGGCTACCAGGCCAGCACTTGATTTTGTATCACCACGAGCGATGGGATGGTTACGGCTATTTATATGGCCGCAAAAAAGCTGAAATTCCGGAGTATGTGCAGTTATTTTCCATCATTGATGCCTTTGATTCCATGACAAATGTACGCTCGTATCAGAAAACGCCTATGTCAGCGGCACAAGCAAAGAAAGAAATAAGAGACCATCGAGGCACACAGTTCAGCCCCACATATGTGGACTTATTTATCGATTTTCCTCTTGAACCCTTTCAACAGCCGTCCGGTTCATTGTTTTTTCAAAGCGAATACCGACGTTAAAAAAGAGAGGTTAAAACAAAATCTCCGTCGTTTGACGGAGATTTTTAGGTTGAAGATATTTGGCTAGTGCCGGTAAACAATCCTAATCCTTCGATTCTTTCTACGGCTTTAAGCAACATCTCTTCTGAACTGACTAGTCCCACACGGATATATCCTTCACCATGGGCTCCGAAACCGATACCCGGTGCCACAACAATATCACTTTTTTCCAGCAGCAGATCAGCAAAGGAGACAGAGCTGAAGCCTGGGGGAACGGGCAGCCAGGCAAAAAAGGATCCTTGTGGCGGTTCAACCTCCCAACCGATATCCCTTAGCGCTCCGATTAATGTGTCCCTTCTCTGCTGATAGGTCTCCCTTAAGTCGTGAACACATTCCTGATTACTTAACAAGGCTGTTGCTGCAGCCTCTTGAATGGCTCCGAACACACTGCAATAGTAGTGGTCTTGAATCAGTTCAATTGCTTCAATCACACTTTGATTGCCTACCGCAAAGGCGATCCGCCATCCTGCCATGTTATAAGTTTTGGAGAGCGTGTAGATTTCAATGCCCACATCTTTGGCCCCTGGAATCTGCAGGAAACTGGGCGGCTGGTGATTGTCATAGTAAATAGCACCGTAGGCAAAATCATGGACGACACAGATCTGATGGCGCCGGGCTAAGTCGACTGTTTGTTCATATAAAGTTTTGGTTGCCACGCTAGCCGTTGGATTGTTGGGATAATTAAGAAACATGAGCTTAGCCCTTGCTAAGTGGCTAGCTGAAAGTTGGCTGTAGTCGGGTAAAAACTGATTTTCCGCTGTTAAGGGCATCATCACCATTTTTCCGCCAGCGAGAGCAATCCCTGACCAATAATCGGGATAGCCCGGGTCAGGGACGAGGGCAATGTCACCAGGATTAAGCAAACACTGGCTTACTTTAACCAGCCCCGCTTTTCCTCCAAATAACACAGCCACTTCCTTCTCCGGGTCCAACTGTACTTGATACTCCCGCTCGTAAAATTGAGCGACCGCTTCCTTTAAAAACAGATGGCCTTTAAAGGGAGAGTAACGGTGATAGAGCGGATTTTCGGCTGCCTTTTGCAGCGCTCTGACAATGTGTGGCGGGGTAGGGAGGTCAGGATTACCCTGGCCTAAATTAATGATGTCACGCCCTTCCTTAACATAACGTGCCGCTTTTTGCGTTAGTTTGGCAAAGAATTGTTCCGGCAAAGCTTTAAGCGTAGCAGAAGGCTCAAACTGCATGTGTCCATCACTTCCTCATCTCTGTTTCAATCTAATTGAAATTATCATAAGACGGATAACTCGTATTGTAAAGAGGGTTTGGAAAGAATTTGATTGACAAATAGGGGCAACGTGTACTAGAATCCGTACAAATATATTTTACCTTAACAATATAACTGAGCTGGGAAAGGAGCTTGTGAAGGTGAAAGTCGCATCAGTCCAATTTGAAATAAGGGATGGGGAAACAAAGGATGAGCGCATTGAACGCATGATTGGCCTGCTAAAGAAGCTAAAAGGGTATGATTTGATCGTGTTGCCGGAAATATGGGCGACAGGCTATTTTTCCTTTGATCGTTATAGGGAAGAGGCGGAGCCGTTCTCCGGCCCTTTTGTGCAGCGTATGGCCCAGGTGGCGCGCCAGCTGAACAGTGTTTTGTTCGCTGGCAGCTTTGTGGAACAAGAAGGGGAGCAGTATTACAATACCGGTGTCCTGTTTGACGCTAACGGTGATCTATTGGCTACGTATCGCAAAATCCACCTTTTTCGCTATGGATCAAAGGAAGGGGAGCTGTTAACCCGCGGCGAGGAAATTACAGTGACTGAGACTAAGGTAGGGCGGGTAGGATTGTCTACCTGTTATGATTTAAGGTTTCCTGAACTTTACAGGAAGCAGGTTGATTTGGGGGCGGAAATCTTCCTGGTGACCTCGGCCTGGCCACACCAGCGCTTGGCGCACTGGCAATTGTTTAATGCTGTACGAGCTGTAGAGAACCAGTGTTTTCTCATCTCTGCCAACTGTGTGGGGCACACGCGTCATGTTTTGCTGGGCGGGCACAGTCAGGTTGTTGACCCGTGGGGCGTTGTCCGGGCACAGGCGGGGGAATCTGAAGCCATTGTCACGGCTGAGATTGACCTGGATGAAGTGAAGCGGATACGGGAGCACTTTCCTCAATTAAAACATCGGGTACTGACATCATAAAAGGCCATGGCCTCATTAGCCATGACCTTTTTTTATTCAGGGCACGGAAATAAATTTTGGTCCAGAGATAAGTTAGGGTCGGGGAGGGAGTGACTGGCACAGCCCGTAGTGCAATATATCTAAGACATCGTCAACTGAAAATGTGTCGGAACCGTAAGGAGGCAAAAAAACACTGAGACAGGAAATAATCAGCGCTGCTGCTAAGTTGGGGTTAACGGGACGAAACTCTTCCGTTTTGATACCTGCCTCGACGATGCGGGCAATGTAGGCCATAAAGTCTGCTTTTTCCTGTTCCAACCAGGCCCGAAATGCTTCATTAACAAAGGCAAAATCATGGATATGGAGTTGCGCCAGAGATGGATTTTCCTGCAGCAAGGAAGCATGGGTGGCATACATCACTTTCAATTTGGCCAAAGGATGTTCCTCTTCGCTCATCCTCTTTTTCAGCTCGGACAAGTTTTTTTTAATCATCGCTTTTAACATTTCCCGCAACAGCTCTTCTTTGCTGGGAAAATAGAGATATACCGTTCCTTTGCCGATGCCGGCCAGCTGGGCCACTTCATCCACTTTGGTCTGCTGATATCCTTTTTTGGTAAAGACAGCAAAGGCGCTGTCTAATATTTTTTGCCGTTTATCCGCATCTCCGTAACCTCCTCCTGTAGACATGTGAACACCTCCCTCTCTTAACCTTTTTATCCTGTTTTTCTAACTGAGTTCATCAATGGGTTGAGTTCCACGCTGTAGAAGGCTTTTAAACCAGTTGGTGAGACGATCCATATAAATGTACATGACCGGAACTAAAAACAAGGTAATCAATGTGGCAAACGATAAGCCAAACACGATGACAGTGGCCAAAGGGGCCTGTAATTCTGCTCCCTCGCCTAAGCCGATGGCCAAGGGGGTCATGGCCAGCACAGTGGTCAGCATGGTCATCAAGATGGGACGCAGCCGCTCTTGGCCAGCTGTTAAGACAGCCTCCTCCCTGGTCAACCCCCGCTGGCGCAAGGTGTTAATGTAATCCACCAGAACAATGGCATTGTTAACCACAATTCCGGCCAGCATTATCAGACCAATAAAAGCCGGGGTGCTTAACGGGTGGCCGGTCAAGGCCAGGCCCACAATAACACCTATGCAGGTGGCCGGCAGACTGAACATAATAATAAACGGATACATCAGTTTTTCAAATTGGACGGCCATCACCGCATAGACCAGAAAGATAGCTAGCCATAAAGCCAGGGTCAAGTCGCCAAAGGCATCGAGCATCTGTTCATACTGACCGCCAAGCTCATATTGGTAACCGTCAGGGAAGGTGACATCTTCCAACTGGTTGCGAATATCTTCAATGACACTGCCCAAATCCCGTTCAGAGGTGAGTTCGGCACTGACGGCCACCCCCCGCTGTTGATTTTGGCGGGAGATGACGGGCGGTCCTTCCACCTGTTCAAAGCGGGCAATGGAACTCAGGGTAATGCTGTCTCCCAGGGGAGTTAACAAAGTCAACCGGGACAGATCGTCAACAGATTGCCTGTTATCTTCAGGCAGCAAGACCCGGACGTTAATTTCTTCCCCGGCTTGGCGGATCACTGTAGCTACTTGTCCCTGAAAGGCAAGGCGGATGGTCTGCATCACCTCACTTTGGCTTAAGCCATACTGGCTGGTCAGATCCCGGTCTATGATTACTTGCAATTCTGGACGGGTATCTTCCAACGATGAGGTGACATTGGTAATACCAGGCACGCTGGAAATGGCTGCGCTCACTTCTTGCGCCAGATCGGCCAAAGTATCCAGATCGTGGCCAGTGATCTCAATTTGGACGGGCGCTTCATCCATCCCAGTACTGTCCAGACCAGTGACCGTCACTTCAGCGTCGGGGATGGACTGGGCCAAGTGACGAAGGTGCTCCATCACTTCTGACGTCGCCATTTCCCGCTGATTGGCTGGAAGCAGGCGGATATACATGCTGCCGCTGTGTGCGGCAGAGCTTGAACCCATGTTCATATTGTCTTGGCCTACTGTGGTAAAAACCAGTTCGGCTTCATCAAGCCCTAAAACCTGCTGCTCCAGTTCAGCCAGTACAGCTGCTGTGTGTTCCAGGCTGGTGCCCACGGGCAATTCCACTTCCACCAAGATTTCACCCTGATCCATGGCGGGTAAAAATTCGACACCAATAAATGGAACCAGGGCCAGGCTTCCTCCCAGCAGCAGCACTGTGGCTATAAGCACCGTTTTGCGATGGTGGATGGCCCAGTGCAAGGCTTGCCGATAAATGGCAGCCGTTTTGTCAATGGCTTGGCCCAATCTGTCACCTAAGCGGGAGCAGAAGCCTTTAGTTTCAGCCCTGTTTTGTTTGGGCATCAGCCGGCTGGCCAGCATAGGCACCAGTGTTAAAGCCACAATGAGAGAAGCCAAGAGAGTAAAAGCAACAGTAATGGCCAATGGGAAAAAGATTTCCGCTGCCAAACCGGTGGTAAATACAATCGGCAAAAAGACAACCACACTGGTTAAAGTGGAGGCAATCACTGCGCTGCCAATCTCTTTGGCCCCCTGCTTGGCTGCTTCCACAGGACGATAGCCCCGTTCCCGGTATTTGTAGATGTTTTCCAAAATGACTATAGAGCTGTCCACCATCAACCCAATCCCTAAGGCTAAACCGCCCATGGTCAAGATATTCAGGGTTTGACCTGAAAAGTAAATCAGGGTGAAGGCGGAAATAAGGGCAATGGGAATAGAAGCAGCGATAACCACTGTACTGCGGATACTGCGCAGAAAGACCAACAAAATCAGGATGGCCATACTCCCGCCCAGCACCATGTTACGCGCCACGTTGTTGATTGACTCCTGGATAAACTGGGAGGTGTCCATAATAGTGTTCACTTGGACAAAGGAGGGCAACTCTGCCTCTAGGGCTTCTAACTCCCTGCTGACCGCCCTGGCCACAGCCACTGTGTTGGCATCCGATTGTTTGGTAATATTTAAACTAAGTGTTGGTTCGCCATTGACAAAGGCATATGATTGGGAGGGCGCCAGGGTATCTTTAACTTCAGCCACATCACCCAGCTTGATGCTCTCTCCTGTGGGCAAAGGAATGGGGAGTTGGCGCACATCCTCACTATCCTTAAGTTCCCCTGTCACCCGGAGGGACATCTCCTGCTGTCCCCGGGGCAGTGTGCCAGCTGAAGTGCTGATGTTATCTGCCCCCAGCAACTGGACAATGTTCATCATACTTAATTGATAGGCGGCCAAGCGCTGGGGAGCAACTTCCACATGAATTTCCCGGGGTGTTTGCCCGATGAGACTGACCTGTGCCACGCCGGGCAGGCGTTCGAGACGGGGAATCACGGTTTGCTCAGCCAGATGGGTCAGTTGATCTTCAGCAACGGTACCGGATAAACTTAATTGCATAATGGGAAAGGCATTGGGATCGAAGCGGAACAGTGCCGGATCATCGGCCCCGTCGGGCAAGGCTTGCCGCACCAAATCCAGTCTGTCCCGGATCTCCAGCATAGCTTGATCCATATTGGTGCCAAAATCGTAAATTAAGATAATGACCGACTGGTTGGGTACAGACAGGGATTGAATGCTGTCTAGTCCCTCCACAGTGCTCAAGCCTCCCTCAAGGGGGCGGGTGACAAGAGATTCTACTTCTTGAGGGGCAGCACCGGAATAGGACGTCATCACCACTGCTACAGGCAGGTTAATGTCTGGCAGAAGATCAATAGCCAGGTTGGTTAAGGATATGGCTCCAAGAATCATGACGGCCAGGACAATGATCACAACGCCCACCGGGCGTTGGACAGATATATTAGTCAGCTTCATCGATTGTACGCTCCTTACGTATGTTCACTTGTGCGCCATCATACAGGCTGAATTGTCCCTGAATGACGATCTGCTCACCTTCTTCCAACCCGGATTGTACAACGATCCATTGGGCTGTCTCCTCACCGGGTGTAATAGCCCGTTGCTTGGCTACACCGTCTTCCACGACATAGACATAATAAGTATCGTTTTGGCGAAGAACGGCATCTATGGGAACCAGGAGCCGGGCTTTATCCTCCGCCAAATCAAGTTCGATTTGAGCAATCATGCCAGGGACTATTCCCTCTGGAATCTCCTCCCATTCCACCTCAAGGGGGTAGGAGCGGGATTGCTGGCCGGGAATCGGGCTGATATATCTAATCTGTCCGACTGAGCGGCTTCCCGCCGCATTAACGGTAATATCCACTTCTTGTCCCACCTGCACCCACTTCAGCTGAGCTTCACTCACTGTGGCCCGTATAAATGGCTGTGACACATCCACAACGTTCATAAGTGCCATCTGGGGTGAAACCGTTTGTCCCACAAATACGGCGAGATCGGTCACTTGGCCGCTGATTGGTGCGATAATACGCAACTGTTGCCGTTGCTGCTCAGCCATTTTCACGCCTATCTCTGCTTGATGGACAGCAGCTTCGGCAGCCTGAACCGATTCAGTTCCTTTGGCTTGCTCCAGGGCCAGCTCAGCTGCTTTGACTGCCATTTCAGCCTGCTGGATCTCCATTTCCCGTTGGGCTGTGTTCATTTCCAAGAGGGGGCGCAAAGCTTCAGTCAGCTCATTCTCTTCATCAATATCCAAACTAAGATTCTCACTTTGATCAGACTGGGCCAGTTCATAGGATCGCCGGGCTTGTGCCAACTGTTGTTCAGCCTGACGGATTCCTTGCTCTCTCATCGCTTTGGCACTGGCCAGCTGGGCTTCAGCCGCTTGAAGGCCAGCCTGGGCTTGTTCCACGCTTAGTTCTATATCCTGGGAGGCCAATTCAACCAGAAGCTGTCCTGCTTCAACAAGATCCCCATTGTTGACGTGCACTTTTTTCACCTCCCCGGGCAGGGATGGAAATACAGCAGCTTGCTCGCTGGCCATCACCGTGCCCGAAATGGTGACCGTTTGTTCCACAGTGCCTTCGGTAACGGTCAGAACATCAACAGGATAACGCTCTTCGGCCGCTGGCTCTTCTGGTGCTGTCGTATTGCAGCCGCTCAAAACAATGACAAGCAAAATGACAAGTGGCAATAAACAGGTTTTCCACATCTTCCTTTAACCTCCCCTTATGTTCGCTGCTGGGCGCGATAAAAGTAAGAATAAAAAGTCACGATAACAGTATAAATTCTGACTGACGGGTCAGTCAATAAAGTAAAGTGTGACAAATTGATGACAACCGCCAGTGGTGGACCTTCCTGGCAAACACACTGCCCAGGAGAGGGAGCGGATATGGCAAAGCCTGAAGTGCACTTAAAAAGCACTTCAGGCTTTGCCGCTTCTTGCCCGGTTCAGAGGACCAGCTGCTTGACGGGAAGCTAGTCCAAGGTAAGCAGATAAGCGATGACAGCTTCTTCTTGTCCACCGGCCGTTCCACCGGGCATGGCCCCTATCCCGTTGACCAAAATGTCATGCAGTTGATCAGGGGTGTACTTTGCGGACAATCCATGTAAGGCAGGGCCCATGCCGCCTTCAAGATTCTCACCATGGCAGGAAATACAGTTTTTTTGTACCACGGCTTCCCCTTCAGCAATTAATTGGGCGTCAGCCTCATCTGGTGCTGTTTCCTCTTCGGTCATGTCGTCGTCCGGTGGTGCCTCATCGGCTGGTCCGCACCCACCCACCAACAAAAAAGTAAGCACTGTGCATAACAGCATCCCTCGTTTAAGAAACTTCATCTATGTCTCCTCACTTTCTACAAAGAGGTCAGTCAACGTTAGTATTTGTCACTTTTATTATAAAATACGTGGTTGATGGGAAGAGGCAGCAGTTGTAAGTGCTAGGCATAAGCAGGATGGCTGCCTACATACCGCAGTGCACTTCTAAGCCTGCTGCTAAGGGTAGAGGACTGCCAATCATCTTCATTGATGAGAACCGGGTAAAGGGTTGCTTCTTGACAGAGACTGATCGCTTCCCGCCAGTTGGGATTCAGTTTTAAAAGCCCTGTGCCAAGCTGCTCTGTTTCTTCACAGTACAGCCATTCTCCTTGACAGTTTTTGATCAATCTCTCCAGCCCCTGCTGTCCTTTCGACTGCCGCCAAAAAGCGATAATGTAATCGCTTGTATTGTGCAGGGAGGGCTGATTCTCATCGGCTCTGTTACTTTGCTGTGCATCATTTTCCTCGAAAGGGATCAGAGAGACATTATTGGATGGAACATATCCGGCTTTAAACTGGCGGTGACAGAAGACTAAGTCTTCAAGCATGGCACTCGCTGTTGGCTTCTTGCCTGCTCCAGGTCCTTGGAAGACCAACTGGCCCACCAAATCACCCGTGACCATGATGGCATTTGTTACCCCATTCACTTGGGACAACGGATGTTCAGCAGGTAAAAAGACAGGTTCAACCCGACCTTCAACCCCTCGTGCCGTTTTTGTCAGAAGCGCAGCCAGCTTCAGGGTCAAGCCCAATTGCCCGGCCACTTCCATATGCCAGGGTTCAACTCCGGTAATGCCCCGGCATGTTAAAGTGGCACTGTACTCCCAAGTTCCCGTAACATAATAGGCTAAAATTTGCAGCTTATATAAAGCATCCCATCCCTCAATGTCTGCGGTGGGGTCAGCTTCGGCATACCCTAATGCTTGTGCCTCATGCAAAACGTCACTGAAAGGCTTCCCTTCCTGACTCATCTTGGTCAGGATATAGTTGGTTGTTCCATTAAGGATACCTTGGAGTTGTGAGATTTGATTAAACAGCAAAGAAGTTTTCAAAGCAGACAAAATGGGAATGCCGCCGGCCACACTGGCCTCATAACTGAGGTAGGTCCCGGCTTGCCTGGCGATCTGTTCCAAGCGATGTCCCCGTTTGGCAATCAGCTCCTTGTTGGCCGAGATGACAGGAATGCTGTTTTCTAATAGGTAAGAGACATAAAAGTAAGCGGGATCCACCCCCACAATGGCCTCAAATACCACATCAGGTTTACAGGCGACAAATGACTTAAAATCTGTCACCAGCAGTTCCCGGGGGACATGAGGACGTTCCTTACGGCTGTTTTTGATAAGAATGCTGACTACTTCTACCTCATCACCCAGCAGCCGTGTCAGCCTTTCTTTTTCGGTGGAAATGGCTTCATAGACACCGCTACCCACTGTACCTAATCCCAACAATCCGATCCGCAGCATCAACATATTCCCCTTTCGTTTGCCATTAAGGTCTTCTGCTCAACAGAACCTATTCTCAAGTTCACTACAAACACGATAAATGAAAAACCCCCTTCTTGAGGAAGGGGGTGCATATACTTACAAGCATCCTTCCTCTTATCTCTCGAAGATGGAACCATCTTCGCAGGAATTGGCACCTTTCCAGCCTAAGCTGGCGGTTGCCGGGCTTCATTGGGCCAGTCCCTCCGCCTCTCTTGATAAGAGTGATGACACAAGCTATTCAAATAATCAACATTGCTAATCTTTGGTATTATCTTAAGTGAAATGCCTCTCATTGTCAATCATTATCTGTCCCTTATTTTCTTTTTCAATTTATTCGTGATTATAACCAAAAGCAAGCCGATAATGGCCGCACATACTTCAAGCATGATCACTCCCCCTCAACCAAACTTTTAAATATTTAAAAAGTTTCCTTACACCAATTTTTTTGCTGTTATACAATATGCTGAAAAGTAACAAGGAGGTTCAATCCATCAGTGATTTTGAGTCACTGTGAAAGAGTCTAATCTGTTGTCTGAAGCTGGTGTGTTGTTCGTTAAATGAAAAAACGTGCCCGGGTGTAAAAGGGCACGTAATCACTCGTTGTTTGGTTTCATTTGGAGAATTCAATTGGCTGTTATTTGTTTGAATGCAGCTCCTGATTTTGAGTGTAGTATTGCTTAAGATCATCTTGCACTGATTTTTCCCATAATGGAACTTGAATGTGATAGGCGGCCCGGCAAATCAGATGGCCGGCCACTGGTGCCGTAACAAAGACGAAAACAATACCGAGTAAGAGCCCTGCACTAAAGATGCCTTTGACCCACCAAAAATAGAGGAAAGCCCCGGTCAAAATACACAGGACACCAAGAGTGGAACTTTTGGTGGCAGCATGAGAACGTGTGTATACATCAGGAAGTCTAATCATGCCAATGGCACTTAATAAACTTAAAACCGCACCCAAAAGCAAAAGCAAACCGACAATTCCTTTACTGATCTCGACGACGCTCAATGACAACCCCTCTTTCTAAAAACTTGGCATAGGAAATTGTACCAATAAAGGCCAATATGCCGATCAACAAAATAATTTCCAGGAATGCCTGTGTTTCCAGCATCATGGAGATAATAGCCACCATGCCGATAATGTTGATGCCAATGGTGTCGACAGCAATGATGCGGTCGGGCATGGACGGGCCTCTAATCACACGGTAAAGTGATATAAGAATTGAAGCTGCGATGATCATGAGGGCAGTCATGAGGAGATAAGCAAACATGTTATCTGCTCACCTCCATAATGGCCTGCTCAAAGGAGTCCTTAATTTGGGCAATGGTTTGTTCGGCGTCAGGAATATCTATGGCGTGAATGTATAATATACTTTTGTCCGGGGTGACGCTGACGGTTAATGTTCCCGGTGTCAGCGAAATCAAACAGGCCAAAGTTGTAATTTCCCAGTCAGATTTTAATTGTGTTTCAAAGGCAAAGATCCCGGGACGAATATCCAGATCAGGTTTTATGATTTGCTTGATGACACTAATGCTAGAGAGGATAAGCTCTTTTAAGAACAGCAGCAGCAGCTTGACAACGGCCACAATTTTCTGGCCATAGAACGAATAGGGCAGAAACCGTCTTAAGGCAAAGATGAGTAGAAACCCAAGCACATAACCAATGGAAAATGTGACCAAATCCCAACTGTTATTTAACAAAACCCAGATAAGGGCCAGGATAAGGTTAAGCAAAATTTGAAAAGGCATGATCCATCTACTCCTTTAGCACGGCCTGAATATATAACTCGGGGTTAAGCAATGTTTCGGTTGCAATCTGAATGTAAGGAATTACCCATTCCGCCCCCAGTCCCAGCCCAACGGCCAGGGCAACCAGAAAGCCACAGGGAACAAGGTGACGGGTGATAGAGCCATTCCCTTGGGCTTGATGATTCTTTTCTTCTCCCCAGAAACCGTTCATAAAGATTTTCAGCATGGAATACAAAACCAGCAAGCTTGTCCCCAGACTGACAGCTACCAGCCAATACAAACCTTGCTCCAGGCCTCCCTGAATCAGCAACAGTTTCCCGATAAAGCCGCTTAAAGGAGGAATGCCTGCCAGAGCAAGAGCACCAATGAAAAACATCCAGCCTAGAACCGGATAACGCTTGATCAAACCGCCCATTTTGCGCAATTGACCGGTACCTGCCACGGCAATCATGGAACCCCCCAACAGGAAGAGAAGCGCTTTGATGATCATGTCATGAAGCAGATAATAGATGGCACCGGATAGGGCGGTAGAGGATGATACGGCCAGTCCAAATACAATAAAGCCCACGGCGACCACAATGTTATAGGCCAGAATTTTTCTTACATCCCAGTGTGCCACAGCCCCAAGGACACCCAGCACCATGGTTAGTCCGGCCAGCCAGGCCAGCAGTTGATGTGTCACTTCAGGCTGATGATAAAAAATCAGTGTAAAGGAGCGGAACAAAGCATAGATCCCCACTTTGGTTAACAGTCCCCCAAAAAGAGCCGCAATGGGTGCAGGGGGAGCACTGTAGGAACCGGGCAGCCAGTAATAGAGAAACAAAGCTGATTTCAAACTGAAAACAATCATGAATAAGATGGCTATAACGGTCACAATGCCTTCTTGTCCTACTGCAGCCACTCTGAGCGATAAATCAGCCATGTTTAAAGTTCCCAGTGTGGCATACAGGTAAGCCACTGCCATGACAAACATAACGGAAGAGATAATGTTGACCAGGACGTACTTCAGTGATTCACGCAGCTGGCGCTTCTCTCCACCTAGAGAAATCAAAGCGTAGGAAGCAATCAGCATCACTTCAAAGAAAACGAACAGGTTGAAAATATCACCGGTCAAAAAAGAGCCGCATACACCTGCTACGATAAACTGCACGAGTGGATAATAAAAGTAGGATTCCCGGTCCTTGTCAATGGCGCTGAATGAATACAACAGACAGGCCAGGCTAACGATTCCCGCAGTCAGGACCAGCAAAGAGGCAAACATGTCAGCCACCAATACAATGCCAAATGGCGGTACCCAGCTGCCAAGATATAAGGTTTGGATGCCCTCAGTTGCCGCCAAATGAACGAGCCTTCCAGCGGCAACTATTAATGCGGCAAAAGAGAGCACGCTTAACGAGCGCTGCAAATTCAGATTTTTTTTGGCCAGAATGAGTACAATCCCTGTGATAAGCGGTATAACGACAGGTAAAATCACTACATTATTCATCGTCATTTCCCCTTAGTTTTTCCATATCGTCAGTTCCTAATTGCTGGTAGCTTCTGTAGGCCAGGACAAAGAAAAAGGCCGTCACACCAAAACTGATCACAATGGCGGTCAGGATCAGGGCTTGTGGAAGAGGATCCGTATAGGATCCAGCCTGTTCCCCCAACAACGGAGGCGCACCCGTCTTCAAACCGGCCATGGTTAATAACAGCAAATGGACACCGTGGCTTAAGACAGCTGTTCCCAAGATGATCCGCAGCAAACTTTTGGTCAAAACCAGGTATGTGCCCACCGTAAAGAGGACACCGACAACAATTGACATCAGGATTTCCATTATCCCTCATCCTCTCCGATTGTCAGAATAATGGTCATGGTGACCCCTACGACGGTAAGGTAGACACCAATATCAAACAGGACGGCTGTTGCCAGCTCTGTTTCACCCAGAACAGGCAGATCAAAATAGCCAAATGTATGGCTTAAAAAGGGAACACCGAAGAAAAATGAGCCCACACCTGTTAACACGGCCGTCAGTAAACCAACAGCGGTAACCATTTTAAAATCAAGGGGGATAGCTTTATTCATTGTGTCCATATCAAAGGCAATGTACAGGAGGACAAGGGCGGAGGCCGTCATCAATCCGCCTATAAAGCCTCCACCAGGGTCATGGTGTCCGGCAAAAAAGATATAAATGGAGAACGTCAAAATGATAAAGGCCACCGCTTTGGTCACGGTTTGTAAAATCACATCATTAAACCTCAACTTTCATTCCCCCTAGGCTTGCGCAGCTTAATCAGAGCAAAAATGCCAAGCGAAGCGATACCAAGGACCAGGATCTCCAACAGGGTATCAAATCCACGGAAGTCAACCAGGATGACGTTGACCACATTTTTGCCTCCTGCTTCTTTATAACTGGCTTCCAGAAAATATTGGGATATGGATTCAAAATAACGGGTTGAATGGGCGGAAAAGGCAATTAGTGTGACTGTCAGCCCCACGCCTAAAGCGATGAGCAAGTTGGTTAATTTGAAACGGACTTTGGACATTTCTTGTTTTAGTTCAGGCAAATGGTAAAAACTGAGCAGGAACAAGGTGACTGATACAGTTTCAACAATCAGCTGGGTCAGCGCCAGATCCGGTGCGCGGAATATAACGAAAAAGAGAGCCAATGTATAACCGACAACCCCCGCTGCAATGATGGCCATTAAACGAGTTTTAGCTAAAGGAATGGCACAGGCCGCAATGACCATCACCACACTTAAAATCAGCTCGTAAAAACTAATGGGAGCAGAGTGTACGAACTCAAGATTAAAGGCATTCAAAAGCACCAGGGCGCTTAACAATATCACAATAAAAAAGGCAAATATATAGGCAAGATAATCGCGGATAAACCCAGTCATATGCAAGCGGGTTACGCGGGAAGAGAATCTTTCCAGTCCGATATGACTTTGATCATATAAGTGATTCAGGGCCAATCTTTGCGGGAACAAACCGTAAACCCCTGTCCAACGGTTTAGCCCCACAAACAACAAGGTGCCCAGCCCGACAACCCCCATGGTCATGAACAATTCAGTTGAAAAACCGTGCCAGAAAGTAATATGAACGATAAAGTGTTCATTGGGGCCGACTAACGCAGGCAAGATGGAAGCCATTGTCGGCTCCAGGATAGTATAGGACAAAATATTGGGGAAAAAGCCAAAGACAACAACAAGCGAGGCCAGAATAATAGGCGGCACCAGCATGCCCATGGGTGCCTCGTGCGGTTTTTTGTCCAGTTTCTCAGGCTGGTATTTCCCGGTGAATGTTTTAAAGACCAGAATCATACAGTAAACAAAGGTAAACACACTGGCAATCCAGCCTAAAACAGGGAAGAGATAGCCCCAAGTCTCTGCATTGAAGATATCCAATTTGGTGGCCAAGAGCACACCGGTGAAAAACATCTCTTTGCTTAAAAAGCCGTTAAACGGCGGCAGTCCGGCCATTGAGAAACCACCAATGACGGCCAGTGTAAACGTAATGGGCATCAACGTCATCAGCCCGCCTAATTTACGGATATCCCTTGTGCCTGTTTCATGATCCACTATGCCGACAACCATAAACAGGCACCCTTTAAAGGTGGCATGGTTAATCAAATGAAACATTGCGGCCAGCACTGCTTTAGTATAAATCAGTGATTCATCACCATAACCGTAATACATGGCGGCCGACCCCAACCCCAAAAGACACATAATCAGGCCCAGCTGGCTCACTGTTGAAAAGGCAAGAATCGATTTTAAATCGGTTTGTTTCACAGCTGAGAATGAGCCCCAAAAAAGGGTCACAATTCCGAATCCGGAGACAAGCCAGAACCACTCTGCCCCACCGGCAAAAACAGGCGTCAAACGTGCTACAAGGTAAATTCCGGCTTTGACCATCGTAGCTGAATGCAGATAAGCACTGACAGGTGTCGGTGCTTCCATGGCATCTGGCAGCCAGATATGGAACGGAAATTGCGCTGACTTGGTAAAAGCACCTACGAGAATCAGCAGCATCGCTGGTAAAAACAAAGTATGTTCAGCGACAACATCAGCTTGTCCAATCAGTTCACGAATACTGAATGTACCGGTGATCACATAGAGCAGAATGAAGCCGGCCAGCATGGCAAAACCGCCGCTTACTGTAATCAGGGTTGACTTCAGGGCACCGTACAGGGATTTCTCCCGATGGAACCAGTAGGCAATCAACAGGGCGGAAGCCAAACTGGTTAATTCCCAAAACACATACAGGACCATTAAATTATCGGAAAGGACCACACCAAGCATGGCGCCCATAAACATCAACAGATAGACATAGAAGTTATTTAAAGCCTCTGTTTTTTTAGATAAGTAATAAATGGAGTACAAAACAACCAAGGCCCCGATGCCTGTGATCAACAAGGCAAATAACAGCCCTAAGCCGTCGACATATACGGTAAAGTGAATATCCAGTGCAGGGATCCAAGGAACGGTTGCAGTGACAGGTTGTCTACCTGATACATTAGAAATAAATTGAAGGAGATAGGTAAACGAAAGTATGGGTAAGGGTAGAACAAACCATCCGGTATGAATATTGCGGAAAGTCTTATATAGAAAAGGAACTAGAATAGCCAGGATAAACGGTGCCAGAATGATAATATGTAATAATGTCAAACAGAATACCTCCTTTTTTCACTCCGATGGATGTCCTGTATAAAATCCTTTTAAATTATAACGTAAAATTAAAGCCCTTGCACCATATGGTGTGTCATTTAACGGTTTTTCACACCCCGTATTCAAGATCTATTAAATATGAAGAAAGACAGGGGGCAAACAGATTGTGAAAAATTTGTGAACAAAATTGTGACAAATGTTGAATATGTATAAACTGCTCCTTTTTCATCCATGATAAGAAAAAGGAGTGTGGATATGATATGTGGACAAAAGCAGGAATTGCACTGGGCATTTTCATACTGCTTTTATCCTCGGCGTGGTATGCTGATCAAACAATTAACCGGTTCCATCAATCCCCATTGCAGCCAACGGATGATAATGACAACTTCGATATTGAAATTCAGCAAGTGGATCCTGAGCAAAACCCCCAGCTGTATATTGAGCCGGTGATCGAGCCGTTTAAACCCCGGGAGTATATACGTATTTATGAACTGCCTTTACCTTAGCATCCTGTATGGGATGCTTTTTTTGCTGACTAGAGAAGAAAAAGAAGCGAGCACGGTCCAATATTTTGTTACAATATGATATGATGGACAGACTGGAGGTGAAGTTTGGTGCTTTACAAGTTACTCCCGGATTTATATGTCCCCTCGGTGTATGATATTGACCTTGACGCCTTAAAGGAGCGAGGTGTAAAAGGTATCATTACCGATTTGGATAATACACTGATTGAATGGGATCGTCCCAGTGCCACACCTGAGCTGGCTGACTGGCTAAAAAGGGTGGAGCATATGGGCTTTAAAATTGTGGTGGTCTCAAACAATAATGAAGACAGGGTGCGGCACTTTTGTCAGCCTTTAAGCATCCCGTTTATACATAGAGCGAGAAAACCGTTCCGTTTTGCATTTAAGCGTGCGCAGCAAATGATGAATTTATCCTCCCGGGAAGTGGTGGTGATCGGCGACCAATTGCTGACCGATGTGCTGGGTGGTAATCGCCTGGGCTTATATACGATTCTGGTTGTCCCTGTTGCTGAGACAGACGGTTTTTTTACGCGCTTTAACAGAGGCATCGAACGAATCGCTTTTTACTGGATGAGGAAAAAAGGGATGCTGGCCTGGGAAGAAGAACAAAGGAGGTAAGCGTATGGCTGTATTCTGTACGGGATGCGGGGTCAAACTGCAGAGTGAGAATCCTGAACAGCCAGGCTATGTTCCCGCTTCGGCTATGGAACGGGAACAAGTGATATGCAAGCGCTGCTTTCGCATTAAGCACTATAATGACCTTACCCCTGTACCCATGGACAAAAATGACTTCCTGCAAATTCTGCACCGGATCGGCGAAACGAAAACCTTGGTGGTGAAGATCGTTGATCTGTTTGATTTTAATGGCAGTTGGCTGCCTGGGCTGATGCGTTTCGTTAACTTTAACCCCGTGTTGCTTGTGGCCAATAAAACCGATTTATTTCCTCACGTCAATTGGGGACGGATCGAACAGTGGGTCCGGCTCCAGGCCAAACAGGGGGGGCTCAAACCTGTCGATGTGGTTTTCTGCAGTGGAGAAAAGGGAACAGGAATTAAGACATTGATGGAAGCAATTGAAAAGCATCGCCAGGGAGGGGATGTGTATGTGGTTGGTGCCACAAATGTGGGCAAGTCCACTATCATTAATCAGATGTTAAAACATGCTGGAGCGGAGGAAACAGCCCCGCTGTTGACCACATCCAGATTTCCGGGCACCACATTGGATATGATCAAAATTCCCCTCGATGACGGGCAGGCCTTGTATGATACCCCCGGAGTGATTAATGAGCATCAAATGGCCCATTATATATCTCATGAAGAATTGAAAGTGATCTTGCCCACCAAACCGGTTAAACCGAAAATTTATCAGCTTCATTCGGCACAAACGTTATTTTTCGGTGGACTGGCCCGTCTTGATTTCAATGCTGGAGAGCGGCAATCCTTTGTCTGCTATATGTCCAATGAGCTGCTGGTGCACCGCACCAAGCTGGAAAAGGCGGATCAGCTGTATGTCCAACATTTGGGTGAGATGTTAACGCCGCCAGGAAAGAAATCACTCCAAGAATGGAAAGAGCTAGAGCCCCACCAGTTTAGTATCGGAGAGGAACCTGTCGACATTGTCTTTTCTGGGCTGGGCTGGGTCGCTGTGAAGGGAACAGGTGCCCACTTGACTGCCTACGCACCTGAAGGCGTGGGTGTTTATGTCCGTCCGTCATTAATCTAATGAACATGTTAAAGTTTAACAAGTGGAGAGGAGAATGGGGATGTCCGGCAGTGAGAAACAGTTATTTGGTTTGTTTGCCCACCCGGTTGGACACAGCTTATCCCCTGTTATGCACAACCGGGCTTTTCAGGCTTTAGGTTTACCCTATCATTACCACCCCTTTGATGTGTCCCCTCAAGACTTGCCTGAAGCCGTAGCCGGCTTAAAAGCTTTGGGAATCAAGGGGATCAATGTCACCATCCCCCATAAGGAGCGTATCGTTCCGCTGCTTGATGAACTGGATCCTGAGGCGAAAGCGATTGGTGCTGTGAATACAGTTGTATTATCCAAACAGGGGCGGTTAGTGGGGTATAATACAGATGGAGCCGGTTACGTGCAATCGCTGCTCACGGAAACCGGAGTTAATCTGGAACAGACGCGCGTGTTACTGTTGGGTGCAGGTGGAGCGGCTAAAGCCATTGCCATCTATCTCATCAAAAATGGCTGCACAAGTGTCACGATTGCCAATCGGACAGAACAGAAAGCAGAAACACTGGCCAACCACATTCGCCATTATGCTAATGCAAAAAACAGACAAGAAACGAACGGACCGTTAACTTCTCTACAGGTAGACGTGCTAAGCTGGACGTTTCTTGAACAACAGGGTGTCACAGATTACCAATTAATTATCAATACGACACCGGTCGGCATGTGGCCCCATGTGGAACAAACACCGCTTGCTCTACAAGGGCTAAAGCCGGGCACTGTTGTTAGTGATATTGTATACAATCCGCTCTGTACCGCGTTTTTGAATAACGCCAAACAACTTGGTGCAACCGTTCATCAAGGCTTAGGTATGTTTATCTATCAAGGGGCTTTGGCTTTCAAGTTATTTACCGGTTATGATGCGCCCCTAGATGTGATGCGCCAAGTTGTCCTGAAGCAGCTTAACTTATCGTCAGCATAGGAGGAATACCATAATGTTAACCGGAAAACAGAAACGTTATTTGCGGTCAATGGCCCACCATCTCACCCCCATTTTTCAAGTGGGGAAAGGGGGCGTTAACGACAATATGGTTCAGCAAATCAGGGACGCTCTTGAAGCCCGGGAGCTGATCAAGGTATCCGTTTTGCAAAACTGTGAAGAAGACAAACATGAGGTGGCCGAACAATTGGCAACACGCGCCGGGGCCGAACTGGTACAAGTGATTGGCAAGCAGATTGTCCTATACAAAGAGTCGGAGGAAAACAAACAGATTGAGTTACCGTAAGATTGGTCTTTTAGGTGGAACATTTGACCCGGTGCATCTGACCCATTTGCATATGGCTGAAGTGGCCAGGGATGAATGTAACCTGGATGAAGTATGGTTTGTCCCGGCCAATGTGCCCCCTCATAAGCAGGACCGTCCCGTTACACCGGGAGAAGAGCGGATTGAGATGTTAAAGCTGGCTATTGAGCATATACCTTATTTCAAGCTCTCACTAGTAGAATTTGAGCGGAAAGGCCCATCGTTTACCATAGACACCATTAAGGAGCTTAGGCGCATCCATCCTCACTGCTGTTTCTCTTTTATTATCGGTGGGGACATGGTCGAAAACTTGCCTGAGTGGCATCAAATCGAGGAACTGGTCAAGCTCGTCCGCTTTATCGGTATCAGACGCCCGGAATCCCGTTCCAACCCTGGGGCCGAGTGGGAAAATTACGTTGATTTTGTAGACATGGTCCCTTCTTATGTGTCTTCCTCACTGATCCGGGAACGGAGACAACAAGGGAAAAGCATCCGCTTTCTCGTACCGGAGCCAGTTTATCAATATATAGAGCGTCAAGGATTGTATCAGCCTGAGGATAGACACAGTAGCGGATAAAAAGGAGGATGAACATGTTTAAGCAGGGGAAACTGAGCCGGGAAGCCATGTTAGCGGTTGTTAAAAAAGCATTGCCCACTCACCGTTACCAGCATACACTTGGCGTTTTAGAAACCGCTGTCCAACTGGCTGAACGGTATGGGGCCGATGTGGAGCGAGCGGAGGCGGCCGCTATTTTTCATGATTACGCCAAATACAGGCCGGAAGATGAAATGCGCAGGCTGATCGAAACACGGGAAGAGGTTCCGGATGACATATTAGATTACAACAAGGAGTTATGGCATGCGTTTGTAGGGGCGTATCTAGTCCAACATGAAGTGGGCCTTGTTGATCAACAAGTTGTGGATGCCATTCGTTATCATACAACAGGCAGGCCCTGTATGAACCTGTTGGAAAAAGTGGTTTATCTGGCTGACTACATTGAACCGGGACGCGATTTTCCCGGTGTTGACGAGGTGCGCCAAAAAGCCGGGCAGGACTTAAACCAGGCGGTTGGCATGGCTTTGAAGCGGACTATTCGGTTTCTTGAAGAAAAAGGAGAAAAAGTGTATCCTTTGACCAGAGCAGCCTACGCTGATATAAGTGATAAGAAGGAGGAAAGTGATGGACACACAGGATCTGCTAAAAGCGGTGGTGGACAGTGCTGAAGAAAAAAAGGCACAGGACGTCGTGGTGCTCGATATCAGAGGGTTGTCTGTCGTTGCTGATTACTTTGTGATTTGTCACGGTAATTCGGAAACACAGGTACAAGCCATTGCAGAATCTATACGGGATAAAGCTGAGGAATTGGGCCTCAATCCCAAGCCAATGGAGGGCCTTGACCAGTCCCGCTGGGTATTGCTTGATCTGGGGGATGTGGTGGTTCATGTCTTTCACAGAGAAGAGCGGGAGTTTTATAATTTGGAGAAAATCTGGGCAGATGCTTCACGAGTGGAACTCTCTCTCGGGTTGTAAACAAGTTTAAAACATGAGTAAAATGGCAAGAATGAGCAAATACAAACAAAGATGGGTGTTTAAACTGTTGACAGGCCCGGCGGTTGTGCATATAATTCATACTAAACCATCTTTACGGAACAAAACTTAACAGTAGTATAACATTACAAGGGCAATGATCAGGAGTAGTAGCTTCTGTATTGCTACACAGAGAGTTGACGGGTGGTGCAAGTCAACAGCAAAAGGAAGTGAACTCGCCTGGGGAGTCCGTAAAGGCGAACCAAGTAGTCTTTACCGTTTTCCGCGATAAGGAGCAATGAAGGAAACAGCGTTAAGCTCAATCACCGCTGTTTCAAATTAGGGTGGTACCACGGGAAGGTATGCTGACAATGTGAACGAACCTCTCGTCCCTAGCGAAAGACGCTGGGGGTGGGAGGTTTTTTGGTGACGGTCACTTATGCAATGATACTTATATAAAGATACATAAATAACACCAAGACAAGGAGGTTCTGTTGATGTCAAAACAAGGTACAAGTTATCCGTTTCGTGATATTGAACAGAAATGGCAAGCGTATTGGGAAGAACACAAAACCTTTAAGGCGACCGATGACCCAGATAAAGACTATTTTTACGTGCTGGATATGTTTCCCTATCCTTCAGGAGCCGGACTGCATGTGGGCCATGTGGAAGGATATACGGCCAGTGACATAGTGGCCCGCTACAAGCGGATGAATGGCTATAATGTATTGCACCCCATGGGTTGGGATGCGTTCGGTTTGCCTGCTGAACAACACGCTCTTGATACCGGTGAACATCCACGGGAGATTACCAAACGCAACATTGATAACTTCAGACGCCAGTTGAAATCCCTGGGTTTCTCTTATGACTGGGACCGGGAATTCAGCACAACTGACCCTGACTATTACAAATGGACGCAGTGGATCTTTTTGAAACTGTATGAAAAAGGGTTGGCTTATATTGACGAGGTGCCTGTCAACTGGTGCCCAGCCTTGGGTACGGTATTGGCCAACGAGGAAGTCATCGATGGCAAGAGTGAACGGGGCGGCCACCCTGTGATACGCAAACCGATGAAGCAATGGATGCTCAAAATAACGGCTTATGCTGACCGGTTGCTGGAAGATTTGGACGAATTGGATTGGGATGAAAGCATCAAGGAGATGCAGCGCAACTGGATTGGCCGTTCAGAGGGGGCCAACATCACCTTCCAGGTCGACGGACACGATGAAAGTTTCGTGGTGTTTACCACCCGTCCCGATACGTTGTTCGGAGCCACCTACTGTGTGCTGGCACCCGAACATCCGCTGGTCGAAAAAATCACGACACCCGAACAGCAGACTGCTGTAAAGGACTATCAGGAACAGGCCGCACGTAAGAATGATTTGGAGCGCACTGATCTGGCCAAAACAAAAACTGGTGTCTTTACCGGTGCTTACGCCATCAATCCGGCCAACGGGGCCAGATTGCCCATTTGGATTGCTGACTATGTATTAGCTAACTACGGAACGGGAGCCATTATGGCTGTTCCCGGACACGATGATCGTGACCATGAATTTGCTAAACAATATGACCTGCCCATCGTGGAAGTGGTTAAAGGGGCAGAGGATATCCAAAAAGCTGCTTATACAGGAGACGGTGAACATATCAATTCTGAGTTTTTAAATGGCTTGTACAATGCAGAAGCGATTGAAACCATGATCAAGTGGCTGGAAGAAAAGGGCGTTGGCCAGCGCAAGGTGAGTTACAAGATGCGCGACTGGCTCTTCAGCCGCCAGCGTTACTGGGGTGAGCCTATTCCCATACTGCATCTGGAAGACGGCAGCCTGAAGCCTGTCTCCGAAACTGAATTGCCACTTACGCTGCCAGAGGTGGATGAGATAAAACCGTCCGGCACTGGTGAGTCGCCGCTGGCCAATGTGGAAGAGTGGGTAAACACCATTGATCCCGAAACAGGCATGAAAGCGCGGCGGGAGACCAACACCATGCCTCAGTGGGCCGGCAGCTGTTGGTATTATTTGCGCTTCCTGGACCCCCACAACGATAAAACATTCTGCTCTAAAGAACAGCAGGAAAAATGGCTGCCGGTTGATCTGTATATTGGTGGTGCAGAGCATGCTGTGCTCCATCTGTTGTATGCCCGCTTCTGGCACAAAGTGCTGTATGATTTGGGGCTGGTGACCACCAAAGAACCCTTTAAGAAACTGGTTAACCAGGGCATGATTTTAGGCGAAAACAATGAAAAAATGAGCAAATCCAAAGGAAATGTGGTCAATCCGGACGATGTGGTGGAAGCCTATGGAGCAGACACCTTGCGGGTATATGAGATGTTTATGGGACCGCTGGAAGCCAGTAAACCATGGAGCACGGATGGTTTGGAAGGCGCCCACCGCTTCCTCAACCGTGTCTGGCGCTTGGTGATGAAAGAGGATGGCGCTCTGGCTGATCCCATTCAAGAGGTAGAGGGCAGCAAAGAGTTCCAGCGTGTTTGGCATCAAACAATCAAAAAAGTGACCGAGGATATTGAGGGGCTGAGGTTTAATACAGCCATCAGCCAGTTGATGGTTTTTGTGAATGAGGCGTATAAGCAAGAGCAATTGCCCAAACGGGCCATTGAGGATTTTGTTAAGCTGCTCTCACCCATTGCCCCCCATATTGCCGAGGAAATGTGGCAGGCTCTGGGTCATGAACAGACCTTGGCTTATGAGCCTTGGCCCGCTTATGACGAAAACCTGCTCGTAGAAGACAGCGTTGAAATTGTGGTGCAGATCATGGGTAAAATCAAGGCGCGCCTTGAAGTTCCGGTGGATCTGAGCAAGGAAGAGCTGGAGCAAAAAGCCCTTGAACACGAGAAAGTCAAGGCTGAACTGGAAGGCAAAACGATTCGCAAAGTCATTGTCGTACCCAATAAGCTGGTTAACATTGTGGCGAACTAGGCAATAGTCTAAACCTCAACAGGTGCTAGAGACAGAGAAAGCCTGTTGAGGTTTTTGGCATAAAGAATTGTAGAATAAGGGGACACCTGGAGAATGGGCAATAAGTTATATTTAAGTTATATTATACAAAAAAGGAGTATTTAAAGATGAAAAAATCTTCTCCGCCATCCACTGATATTTACCAGCGTCCATCGTCAGCGGCTGAAGGTTTCGCTCAATTTATTCAAGGCGCCAAGTTGGCTTTTCCCATTGTGATCGGTTATATCCCCATCGCCATCTCTTATGGTGTTATTGCTTTAGAAAGCGGGCTCTCTCTCTTTCACACCGTGGCCATGTCGGTGTTTATCTATGCCGGGGCCAGTCAATTTATGGCTGTCAATATGCTGGGGCTAGGAGCCGGCGCACTGGAACTGATCTTTGCCACTTTCGTACTAAATCTCCGCCATTTTGTGATGAGTTTATTTTTGATGCATCGCCTTCGGCACCTCCCCCAGCGGTGGCGAGGGATCCTCTCCTATGGCATCACTGATGAAAGCTTCGCCGTAGCTTCATTCAAAACGGAGTCAGGAGAAAAAGACGGATCAGAAAACAATGATTATGGCTTCCAGGGGAAAGATCATCTATCTTCTTACATGTTTCTTGGACTTTTTCTTACGGCCTATCTCGCTTGGATTGGGGGTACATTGCTTGGTGGACTTTTTTACATGTTCATTCCCCCGGCCATTGGAGCCAGTATGGCCATCGCCTTATATGCCATGTTTATCGGACTGTTGATCCCTGCTATCCGCCGATCGTTAAGTGCCGGGGTCATTGCTGTGATCAGCGCCATCTTCTGCACTTTGTTCACCGTCGGTCTAGAACTTCCCAGCGGCTGGGGAATCGTCCTGGCCACCCTAATGGCTTCCCTGGCTGGGATTGTGCTTTTCCGCGGAAAGGAGGGTCAATAATGGACCTATTTCTGATTATCATTGCCATGGGACTGGTTACATTTCTCCCCCGTTTTCTGCCAGCAGTACTTCTGGACCGTATTCGGATTCCAGAGTGGGCCGGACGTTGGTTGCAAGCCATACCATATGCGGCATTGGGGGCTTTGATCTTTCCCGGTATTTTAGCCGTCTATGATCAACCCCTGGTAGGGCTGGCTGGAGGACTGGTGGCTGTGATCGTTGCCCTGTTGCGCTTGCATATTATTTTAGTGATTTCCGGTGCCATCCTGACGGTGTTCGCCCTCAACTGGTGGATGGGGACATAATCGAGTCAGATGAATTTTACAATGTTTAACATAAAAAAACCGGGGTGATCCTCGGTTTTTACATGCATAAAGTTTTTTTGCATCAAGACAGGATTTTTAAAACACATGTAGAATAGTGTAAAAAGTCAAAAAGAAATCAGGTGCAGGCCTCATTTGTTAAGTGGATGTCTTATAAAACATCTCCTGTACCAGTTCCACATCTTCGTTGTACTTGAGCTGCGTGGCTTTGAACAGTTTATGGAACATGTCGTTCACTTCCTGGTCCAGCACCCCGATGCCGACACCAGTCACGCCTCCAGGTACACATACTCTCTCTTGTAAAGACTCTAGTGTAAATTTGTTCTGATTCAGCAGTTCGCCAAAACCAATCATCATATGGGTGAACAGGGTGACGGCTTTGTCACGGGGAATTCCCGTTTCTTCCACGGCAGCATCAATCATCCGCTGCAGGAGAAAACTGATAAATGCAGGGCCACAGCTGGCAATGTCGGAAGAAATACGCGTATATTTTTCGTCCAACCACAAGGGGTGGCTGATCGACTTCATCAGATGGAAGAGGACATCCTTATCCCGTTCTGTGAGGCGTTCACCAGCCATGATTAGAGAAGCTCCTTGACCAACGGAATTGGTAATACTGGGAATCACTTTTGCCACTTTGGCTTTTAATTTCCGTTCCAAGTCCTTGATTTCAACCGGGCTGGTGATGGAGACGATGAGGTGTTCTTCATGTACTTCGTGCTTGATCTGATCAATGACCTTTTGGAATTCAAGGGGTTTGACACACAGAAAGACGATATCGGCTTTCTGTACGACACGCGCGTTGGAAGGATAAGCGTGTAACCCCGTATATTTTTTGGCCAGCGTTTTGACCTTGTCAAATGTCCGGTTAGAGGCATGGATTTGGGAAGGCTGCAGCGCTTTGGATTCAATTAATGCTTCAATGAGGATACTGCCCATGCTTCCTGTGCCAACAAAACCGACTCGCATACTCCAACCCTCCTATCCCGTTTATGATTATACATATGATTGACAGAGCTTGACTCATACGTCTTTTTTTCAGGTAAAAGATGAAAAGCTATAAAGGAGCAGATGGGTGTGTTCAAAGGGTGGACGAGCCGCGAAAAAACGCTGATGGTGTTAAGCACCGTGTTGCTTATTGCAGTCTCCAGCTTACTGTTCAGCCAATGGTGGCAAGAGAGAGAACAAGGCGCTCCGGAAGGGTTAACTTTCCAAACCCATGTTGACCAAGTACAACATGTGCATAGAAATTTGAAAGGGGAAGCTGTGACAGAAGGCGACTTTGCCCCTTCAGAACCCCAACAGGAAGATGAACCTGTTGTCATCGACATTAAAGGGGCTGTGCAAGTTCCCGGCGTGTATACCTTAACGGAACGTCAGCGGGTGATTGATGCCATTCATGAGGCGGGAGGTTTAGCGGAAAATGCCTCCACGTTACCCCTTAATCTTGCTCAACCATTGACTGACGGCATGGTCATCTATGTACCCACGAAGGAAGAAGTGGACAGAGGGGAGGGAATGCCTTCCTTTTCCTCTACAGGTACTGTTCTTGACGGGGGCTCTTCAGGCAAAATCAGTATCAACCGGGCGACAGCAGAGGAATTACAACAATTGCCGGGGATTGGGCCATCCCGGGCTGAAGCCATTGTTCGCTACAGGGAGGAAAACGGCCCCTTTACTTCTGTTGAAGACATTATGAAGGTGTCAGGGATTGGCCCAAAAATCTTTGAAAACATGAAGGATGAAATTGAATTGTAGTAGGTGATAGCACATGCGTAAATCATGGGATGCTTATTTTATGGATATTGCTTACATGGCCGCTTCGCGGGCCACATGTCCCCGGCGGCATGTGGGCGCCATATTGGTCAAGGATAAAAAAATTTTAGGTACAGCCTATAACGGTGCTCCGGCCGGGGTACCCGACTGCTATGAGGCCGGTTGCATGTTAGCGGAAACGTATGAGGAAGTGGAAGGGAAAATTGTAAAAAAGGAGCGCTGCATCCGCACCATTCACGCTGAACAAAATCTGTTACTATTTACGGACAGGGAAGACCGTCAGGGAGCGACGGTGTATGTGACAGACCAGCCCTGCTGGACTTGTACCAACATGCTGGCCAACAGTGGGATTGCTGAGATTGTGTATCACCGGGCTTACCAAAAGGACCAGGACAAAGTAAAAGCGCTGTTAAAACAGAAAGGAATTGTACTGCGTCACCTTCAGGATTATCAGCCTCCTGCCGGACTTAACTTGGAAGTGGTGGAGTAATGCTGGAGACGGCCACTTATTTTATTGTATTATTCACTTTTCAATTAATCATCATCCTCCAAGAGAGCTCTTCATGGTGGTTGCATTTCATCTGGAGCTCTTTTTTGTTAGCTCTGCTTATATGGCGCAAAGAGCTACTGTATCCGGCCGACCATCCCCACGTCAGGCTGCGCAAGAGACACATCGGCCTAGGGATGGGGATGTGTGTCCTGCTGATGTTATTTAACATCTATTTTTCGGTATATATCTCGAACCATCAACAGTCAGCCATTGATGCTGTTGTGGGAGATGGAGGAAGCAGCGAACAGATTGCACTTAAGGGATTGGTGCTGTCTCCCGCTCAAATTGATGGGAACAGGGTTCGTTTTGAGTTAAGGGTGCAAGAGATTGATGCCCAGCCCTTAAACAAACCTGAAAAAGTGGTTGTCACCCATTATGTGCGCACATTAGAGGAAAGAGAAAGCTATGAGCATCTTAAGCGGGGAGATATATGGGAGGGGATTGTCCGCCTGGCCGCGCCTCAGACGGCCAGAAACCCGGGTGCCTTCGATTACCGCCGTTATTTAAAGCAGCGGGGCATCCATTATGTCGCTCAAGTAAGGGGAACATGGGCCGTTCAACCTGGAGATCGCCTTGGGGATCGGGTGCTGGGGATGGCTGATCAATACCGGTTGCTATGGATCAGCCAGACTGAGAAGGTGTTCGGTGAGGCGACAGCTCCCATTATACAGACCATGACAGTAGGCTACCGGGATGAAATGGACAAGCATGTCATGGAGATGTATCAATATCTGGGCCTTATCCACTTGCTGGCCATTTCAGGGCTGCATGTGGGCATTGTTTTGGGCAGCCTGTACCTTTTACTTTCCCGGCTGCCGCTCACTCGTGAAACCATCTACCTGATCTTGTTTATATTTATCCCTGTCTATATGATGTTAAGCGGGTGGCAGGTTTCTGCCGTCAGAGCCAGTTTAATGGCCCTGGTGGTCCTGCTTTGCCTCCGGTTCCGTCTGTGGCACCATTCTCTTGTAGGCCTGTATGTCGTCTATCTACTGGTACTCATGGTCAATCCGTATTATCTCTATCATGTAGGTTTTCAACTCTCCTTTGCCATCACTTTCGCCCTGCTTACGGTGGTTCCCAAGCTGTATCCGCTCTTGCCAGGCAAGGGTGAACGACTGCGCCAAGGCATGGCTGTGGCTATCGTGGCCCAAGCAGTTTCTCTGCCGATTATCATGTACCATTTCTATTCGTTTTCACCACTCTCTCCTGTCTTAAATCTGATTCTGGTTCCACTGTACTCAGCGATATATATTCCCGCCGCTTTTGGATTGACACTGGTCAGCTTTCTTAGTCTTGATCTGGTTCGTCTTCCGGCTTTGCTGTATGTACATAGTCTTGACATGTTGCACCGTGGCTTGGAGTGGCTCTACGGGTTGCCTTGGGCTGCTGTTCATACGGGGCAGCCAGCTTGGTGGTGGCTGTTGCTAACAGCTCTTCTCACTGTCTTTGTAGCCTTCAGTGCGGAGCAGAGACAAAAGTATATGGTAGGGCTTTTCTTGGTCATGTATCCCATCTTCATCGCTTTTCAAATTATGCTCCCTTACCTTGACCGGCAGGGCTATGTGACGGTATTGGATGTGGGACAGGGGGATGCGATTGTGATTGAAGCTCCTTACCGTCGTCAGGTCGTAGTGGTTGATCTGGGAGGGCAGCTTACTTTTTATCAAGAAGAGTGGCAGCAGCCTGCACGGCCCTTTGAAGTAGGCAGAGACATCATTTTGCCATACTTAAGGTACAGGGGGATCAACAAGGTAGATAAGGTGGTCATCTCCCATGGCCATTATGATCATTTTGGCGGTATTCAGGGCTTGCTGGGCCAGATGAAGATTGGCATGGTTCTCTACCCGCCCGTGGCTCCGCAGAGTGACTTTGAACAGCACTGGTTAAGGCGTATCCGGGAAGAGGGGATCCCTGTTTATTTTGTAAGTGAAGGGGACAGCTGGCGAAACAGTGAGATACACTTTAAGGTCATATTTCCACCATCGCCGGAAAGACTTGTCGAACATGTGAATAATCTGCATGACTATAATGTGGTCTTATGGAATAAGATTTATGAGACGACTTTTCTGTGGACGGGGGATGTAGAGGAAGCGGGAGAACATGCCATTGTGGACACCTATCCCGCTGTGAAGGCTGACGTGTTAAAGGTGGCTCACCATGGCAGCCGGACGTCAACCTCACACCGTTGGTTGGAACAAGTTAAGCCTAGGGTAAGTGTTATTTCTGTTGGAACCAACAACCGCTATGGCCATCCTGATGCTGAAGTGGTCCAGCGGCTTCAAGAGAGCGGAACCCATCTGTTCCAAACGGACCAACATGGTGGCATCCTGATCGTGATTGGTCCTGGTCAGTACACAGTGAGACCAACTTTACAAGCTGAGACGGAATCGGTACAATAGGCGTATGGTAAAAATTGATAACCAGCATAGAAAAAGCCCTGTTCCCAAAAGGGAACAGGGGTGCCAAAAAAGAGGACGATCGCTTATGTAAGGTTACGGATAATCTCAAACAGTACAAAGACAGCAAACACAGTCATGAAGAAGCCAAAGGAGACAATAAAGCCAACACCGGAGTCAATCAGATCGTTGCGCTGATCATGGGGCTCTTCAAACTTGTTGCTGCGGACAGCCTGGTTTTGATTTTGTTCGTAATTTTTTGCACTCATCATCTTCAACCTCCTGTTTCAATTCTTAGTATAAAGGAAATGCGGAAAAAAATCCATGTTCCCGATTATTTTTTACGATTTTGCAACAAACAGGTCTTCGCCTTCGTTTAAGATAATAAGGGGAGAGGGGGAACAGTGAGTGTCAGACACAGAACTGGTCAAAAGGGCCCAGGAAGGTCATCAAGATGCCCTGATTCAACTGTTGCGCGAAATCGAATCCCCTTTATACCGTACTGCTTATTATATGCTTGGGCATGAACAAGATGCCCTGGATATGACCCAGGAAGCTCTGATTCGCATTTATAAAAATATTAACCGGTTTGAACAGAAAGCCCAATTCAAGACCTGGGCCCAGCGCATCGTCACCAATTTATGTATTGATTATTGCCGGCAGAAAAAAACGGTGATCTCAACTGACCAGCATGAGCATTTGCTCAGGCAGCATCACTACCATCATGTGGAGCGCGAATTAGAACAGTCCATTTTAAAAGGTGAAATTGAGCAAGCGATTAACCAGTTAAATGAGCAGCAGCGTGCCGTGGTTATTTTACGTTACCTGCAGGACTTTTCTTACCAGGAGATCGCCGATGCATTGGATTTGCCCATCAACACGGTCAAATCTCACCTGTTCCGGGCCAGAAAAGAATTACAACGTGCTCTCTTCCCCGAAGAAGAGAATGATGAACTGAAAGGTGGTGTCTAATGGTGAGGTGTGAGGAAGTCCTCCACTTGATTCAACTCCGGCTAGATGGCGACCTGTCGGAGGACGAACAACAGCAGCTGGAACACCATCTGACACACTGTCCCAATTGTGAAGCCACTTTTCAAAGGTATAAAGCCCTTCATGAGCAGTTGGAACAGCTGCCTAAAGTGACCCCTCCCCATTCCATTGTGGATCAGCTTGATTTTGCCCAACTGAACGAAAAAGAGAATGCTGAAGGAGAACGGAATATTATTTTTAGATCCTTTTCCAGCAAAAAAATAATCTGGGTTTGTGGTGGTTTAGCTGCCCTGATCTTGGTCGTTTTTTCACTCCTGTCAGACGGAGGCGTTAGCCCTGATTTGGCTGAGGATGATGCGGGAACGATGGAAAGTGCCTCTGTCGAAGAAGCTCGCCCATTGACCGTGTCAGATGAAGATAAGCCAGCCGGTGATCAGGGTGTGTTCTTTCTGTTAGGAGAAAGGGAACGTATTTATTCTCCGGACCAAACCTATTCAGCCTATATTGGCCCTGATAATGAAGATATCCGTATTGACAAGCGTATTGATGGGGAAGACCAGCCTTATTATATCTCCTCCAATCCTGTCAGCAGCGCTTGGACCATTGAAGAGATGGAATGGGTCTCGGACCATGAATTATATTATGTGCTGTACCATGAAGAGCGGGATGAACAGCAATATTGGATTTTTAATGCAGATAATAGAGAAGAGATCCGGTTGGAAGGCCCTTATCCTGAATATCAGCCGGAAGAAAGTGAAGAGCAATAATTTAAACAGAAAAGGTGCGAGGGGATCATGACGATAGCGGACATTCACAAACAAATTGAACAGGGACAGATCGCCCCTGTTTATGTTTTATACGGATCACAGCGTTTTCTGATGGATGACTTCATTCGCAAATTGAGCGAGCGTGTACTGGATGAGGCTAGTCTTGACTTTAATTATGAGTCGTTTGATTTGGAGGAATATGCAATACAAAGTGTGGTTGAGGTGGCAGAAACACTGCCTTTCATCGGGGAAAAACGGTTGATTGTTGCCTATGGAGCCCACTTTTTAAGCGGAGTGAAAGGGAAATACAAGGTTGAACATGATCTTGAGGCCCTGGTGCGTTATGTGAGCCAGCCGGCAGACTATTCGATCATGGTGCTTGTGGTGCCTCAGGAAAAACTTGATGAACGCAAAAAAGTAGTCAAACTGTTGAAGACACACGGGGTTGTTGTTCAGGCCAACTCTTTGCCTGTGGAGCAACTGGTTCCCTGGCTTAAGCAACGCGCTTCTGATCTGGGAGTTCAAATCACAGATGAGGCTTGTGCATTGTTGCATCAATTTGCCGGGGATCATATGCAGATGTTGGCCAACGAAATGTCCAAAATGGCTAATTATGTGGGAAGTGGCGGGGAAATCACCGAAGATACGGTCCACCACTTGATTGCCAAAACGGTGGAACAGGATGTGTTTAAACTGGTGGATCAAGTGGTTCAGCTCAGGGTGGACCAAGCTTTTAGCACCCTGGACGAGCTGCTTCGACGGAATGAAGAACCCATCAAAATTTTGTTTCTGTTGGCCCGGCAATTCCGTCTCATTTTTCGTGCCAAAGATTTGGCTGAACAAGGGTATTCTGAGCGGCAGATGAGCCAAATCATTGGGGTCCATCCCTATGTCTGCAAATTGGCGATCAGACAAGGACGGCGCTTTTCGTTGGAACAACTGGCCGAAGTACTTGATCAACTGGCCGAGCTGGACTATAAGTTAAAAACAGGCCTGCTGGACAAGCGGTTGGCGCTAGAATTGTTTATTTTGCAGCTGACCCAGAGGCAAAAAGCGGTCTAAGAGAGCGTTGGCTGTTCTTTGTTGTTAGCATTGGTATCATTGAAGTGCCCCCAAACAACAATAAAAAGGGTGACTCAGTTGGCGTTAAAAATGGCCTTTTGAGTCACCCTCTCTTCTCATTGCCTTGAAATGTTCAGATTAGGCGGTTGCTTCCTTGTTAATCTCATTAAATTTTTTCATTAAACGAGACTTTTGGCGGGAAGCCGCATTTTTATGGATAAGGCCTTTGGAAGCGGCTTTGTCTAACTTCTTGGTTGCCACAGACAGCGCTTCTTTAGCCCCTTGAACATCATTTTGATGCACAAGCTTTTCAAAGTTTTTGATTGCTGTACGCAAGGCTGATTTCATGGCGCGGTTGTGGGCGCGTCTTTTTTCGTTTTGTTTGGCACGTTTGATCGCAGATTTAATGTTCGCCACTTTCTTCACCTCCTTGACAGGCTGTTAGACCGTCCAAAATACAACATTAAGAATTATACATTGAAAAAATACCAATTGCAATAGTTGGTGAACGATACCCTATGGAATAATGTACTGAAGCCGACGGTACACTAAGAAAAATATGTGTTGTAGCAAACGATAACAGTGTGCTGTGAGGTGATTCCCCCATGACAGGTAAGGAACAGAAACATCTTGATCTCTCTCCCTACCAGATTCGCACCGATTTGGCTGTTGAAGCGCATCAAATCGCCTTGGAAAAGCAGGCTCAACAAAAAAAGGGTGAGATAGACGCCATTGACGGGGTTCGCATTGACGAATTTGAGGAAGATGACATTAAAGTCATTAAAGTACATATTGAAACGGAAAAAGCTGCCGGGCAAGTCGGCAAGCAAAAAGGACGCTATTTAACAATCGAAGCCAAGCGTTTAAGACAGAAGGACAGTGATTTTCAAGATAAAGTGACGACGCTCATGGCCAAACAATTTTATCAGTTTTTGGCTGAAGCAGGGATTGAGTCAAACGCCAAGTGTCTGGTGGTCGGCTTGGGCAACTGGAACATTACGCCTGATGCCTTGGGTCCCATTGTTGTGGAACATATGATTGTGACCAGCCATTTGTTTAAATTGCAGCCTGAACAAGTGGAAGCAGGATTTCGACCAGTCAGTGCCCTTACTCCCGGTGTGATGGGCTTGACCGGTATGGAAACCAGTGACATTATTCGGGGAGTTGTCAATCAGACTAAGCCGGACTTTGTCATTGCCATCGACGCCTTAGCAGCCCGTTCCATTGAGCGTTTGAACACCACCATTCAAATGAGTGACACCGGCATTCATCCCGGGTCAGGTGTGGGTAACAAGCGTGAAGGTTTGAACCGTGAAACATTGGGGATTCCGGTTATTGCCGTTGGTGTGCCCACTGTGGTGGATGCCACGTCTATTGTAAGTGATGCTATTGATTTCCTTCTGGGCCATTTGGGGAAAGAAATGCGTGACCAAAAGGAAGGGACCAATGCCAGACGGGCCTTAGCCCCTGGTAGCATGGGCTTCGGTTTTCAAAAACCGGAAGAATTTGACCCCAGCGCGATCCCTGATGAAGAAGGCCGGCGAGCCCTGTTGGGGCTTGTGGGCACTCTGGAAGACCAAGAAAAACGGCAGCTGATTTATGAGGTTTTAAAACCCCTTGGCCATCACCTGATCGTGACACCTAAAGAGGTGGATGAATTTATTGAGGACATGGGCAATATGCTGGCCAATGCCTTAAGTGCCGCCTTACACGAAAAAATTGATATGAGTAACGTTTCAGCCTATACACACTAAACCTTTTCCGCCTGCCCTTTGTTCAGATGCAGGAAGCTTCCCTGTTTTTGTATGTTCAATACTTTATACGGGAGACAAGTCCTCTTTCAGCGTGTGGTTCTATTTTCTGCCCGGTGTTCATAAGCTGTAGCAGACAAGCTTGTACTGGGGAACCGCAGATGAAAGGATGATGGACATGTCTCCCCGTTTTTATCGCCACAGGCGTACTTACGCACGTTGGACCAGCCCATTACGGAGTCAGGAGCGGAACACGTCATACATGGTCAGGCGTATGACTCTGTATGTGATGATCGGATTCTTTATCTTGTTAACACTCACTTCGTTTTTTTCCTATATTCAGGCTCAGTTTAACTTGACCTCCGAGACCTTGAAAAAGTGGACAAACCATATGTCAGCAGAAACGTTTATCGCCGCTCTGACGGTTGAAATACCCCAATTGCAAACCTACAATAAATCAGCTCAAGTTGAATTGCCCAAGGTATCAAATATTGTGGTGGAAATGGCCACTTCGTTAAACCCTGAAGATCCCCGCACCTTGATCCGCCGGGAAATACCGGGTTTTGCCTTCTTTGACGGGGAATTGATTGTTGCTGGCCAAGGTGTCACTTATGCAGATATTTCCTATGAATCGTCTCCTCCTTTAGATGTGGTTCTGGCCGAACGGGAAGCGGTCACTGAAGCAATGGAAGAGGAGCAGGGTGAAGCTCCGTCACAACAGCCTTCCCTCAGTACGGAGGGCCGGAAAGTAGTGTTTATATACCACACCCATAACCGGGAATCTTGGCTGCCCCATATTCCATCCGCTTCAGATCCTAATGAGGCCTTTCATCAGGAAATTAATATTACCAAAGTGGGATTGAGATTAGGAGAAGAGCTGGAGAAAAGAGGCATAGGCACATATGTGGACACCACTGATATTGGTCAGTTGTTAAATGAAGCTGGCCTACCGTATAACTACTCTTACACCAAGTCGCGTCAGGTTGTAGAAGCTGCTATCCGGGAGAATGAAGATATTACCTTTATGTTTGACTTGCACCGTGATTCAGTGTCTCGAGAGAGCACGACTTTTGAAATGGAAGGTAAAACCTATGCCAGGCCGTTTTTTGTCATCGGTAAGCGCAATCCGGAGTATGAGAAGAATGTCAGATTTGCCGAAGCGCTCAACCGCCTGTTGGAAGAACGTTATCCGGGGCTATCCAGAGGGATCGTGGCACGAAGCACAGGTCATGCCGAGTATAATCAATCTATTTCAGAGCACAATATATTAATAGAAATAGGTGGGGTGGAAAATACATTGGAAGAATCATACCGCACGGCTGAAATACTGGCGGAAGTGATTGCCGATCTGTACTGGGAGGCTGAAAAAGTAGATGCACCGGCCCAGTAGAGTTGCTTTGGCATAAGAAACTTGAGAACCCTTAAGAAAGGATGGACACCGATGGCCCGGTTTATGGTAAAAGTGCTGCTTTTAATATGCACCTTATTGTTCGGGATCCTGTTAGGCATACAGCAGGCGGAACACGGCATTCTGTCTGTGTTAGGCACACCCTCCTTTAACGCAGCTTCGGGACAAGCAGCACAGGAGGCAAAAGAGTCAGAGGAGCAAACAGATGAGAGTAAGGCAGAAGAAGAGGATAAAGAGCCTGAAGTGTATATTAAGCGGATTGATGGTGAAGAGGTAGAGGTTGGGGTAGTTGGCGAACACTTTTCCATTCAGGATTTAGAAGAGAAACAGGAGAAATGGGAGGATTTGCATCATCACAACCGCTACAGCAAGTTGGGCACCAAGTTGGGTAATTTGGTGTACAGCCTGTCCCGGAAGGGGGCAGAGTCGTTTGCGCGGCTACTGGACAAAGTGTTTTAAAGGCATTTTCCATTTTTATACAGGCATCTCCACGACGGAGATGCTTTTTTGTTTGCGTCTGGAAAGGGAGGCAGGCTATCGTGTAAACTAACTTATAAAGCATGTGGATTGTACTGTTATAGGGAGATGAGTGATGAAAAGACTTATTATTGGCATTCTTTATTTAATGGGATTATTGATTATTATAATAAGTGTTGCCCAATATACTATGCCAAAGAAGGTATGGGTTTCTACCCCGCTTTATTCTGCACAAGGCCAGGAAGAACCGACGGCTCTCGTTCATGCACTAGAAGGCCTCACTTATGCTGCTTATAATGGAGAGGAAAGTGAGCTAAACCAACTCGACGAAAAGAAACATGAAGTCCTTTTGGCGCAGCTTTCATATCTGGCAGATCACCAAGAACCTGAGGCATATTTAACAAGGGATGCTTTTTATGTGCTTTATGTTTACCGGCAGTGGTGGCAATGGTATGTGGACCTTGTCAAAGGCAGCGTGTCTGTGATAATCGAAGAAGAAACCGTACAACCGCGCAAAGTGTATCTGACGCAGACAGAAGTTATCAGTGAGCCAATAATCAGGGAAACCGATGGAAATGATTGTGAAGAAGGTAGGCAGCGGGGCATGTCAGCCATTGAAGTTCAAGGCCCTATCTTTAAAGTAGAATTTGATTCAGATTCTTATGAACTGGTGCAAGAAAGCAAGCTCTCCTTGCAGGTGGAAGTTGAGGAGCAGTTGACCCTTAAATATGACCGGGGGAGTCTGTCTTTTACTTTGGCTGAACGTTCCACTCAAGTGGTGATAAGTGAGGTCATGGCTGCTCTGTTTACAATTGATCCTGAGATTAAGCTGACCTATGGCACTGTTGAGCTCTGGAACAATAGACTGGAGGACGAGCCTACTTTGGAGGTTTTCGACTTTATTCCGGCTGCTGCCGACGATATTGTGGGGAGGTATAAGTCAAGGGCAATTGTTCGAGATGTGAAAATGAAGGCTAAACATCAACAATATGACTATTCCATTTACGAGCCAGAAGGGAAGGGAACGGTTACTAGGGTCCCTGTCCATGAGGTGAGCAAACCTTTTTATGTGAAGCTTGAAAACCATTTTACCTATGATGAGCATGCCAGTGAATCCTTTTATTATACTTATTGGTTAAACTTAAAATACTGAAATATACGCCTGGGCATTCTTGCTTGCATGGAACCCACAGTCTTATATATGGTTTCTGTTTTCATCTGTATCCTTTTTGACCTTTTCTCACCAGTTTTCTTTACCTAGCCCATCTGCTATAATCAAATTTAGTGCATAATAACTCCATTGTTCGACTTTTGATTCGCCAAATGTGTAGGAGTGAACATGATGAACCATGAACAGCGCAAACAACGGCAACAAAAAATCCGTAACTTCTCCATTATTGCTCATATTGACCACGGGAAATCCACACTGGCTGACCGCATTTTGGAGAAGACGGGGGCTTTAACCGAACGAGAATTGCAGGAACAGTACCTGGATCAAATGGACCTGGAACGGGAACGGGGCATTACTATTAAATTAAATGCCGTCCGTTTGAACTATACAGCCAAAAGCGGAGAAGAATATATTTTTCATTTGATAGACACCCCTGGACACGTCGATTTCACTTATGAAGTGTCCCGCAGTCTGGCCGCTTGTGAAGGGGCGCTGCTGGTGGTGGATGCAGCCCAGGGGATTGAAGCCCAAACCCTGGCCAATGTGTATTTGGCTTTGGATAATGACCTGGAGATCCTGCCGGTGATTAACAAAATCGACCTCCCCAGTGCTGAACCGGAGCGGGTCAAGCAAGAAATTGAAGATGTGATCGGCCTGGATGCCAGCGAGGCGGTACTGGCTTCGGCCAAGGAGGGCATTGGGATCGATGAGATACTGGAACAAATCGTGGAGAAAGTGCCTCCGCCGTCAGGTGATCCTGAGGCTCCCTTGAAAGCCCTTATTTTTGACTCGTTGTATGATCCTTACCGGGGAGTGATCACCTACATCCGTGTGGTGGACGGCGTGATCCGGCCGGGTATGAAGATCAAAATGATGGCCACTGGCAAAGTGTTTGAAGTGACTGAAGTGGGTACTTTTTGTCCCCATCCGGCCAAAGTGGAGGAGTTAACCGTCGGTGATGTGGGTTTTATGGCTGCCTCCATTAAAAGCGTGGGCGATACGCGGGTGGGTGACACCATTACGGATGCCAACAATCCGGCTCAAGAACCGCTGCCCGGTTACCGTAAAGTGAATCCGATGGTATTCTGCGGCATGTATCCGGTGGACTCCGCCGATTACAACAATTTGCGCGAGGCGTTGGAAAAACTGCAGTTAAACGACGCCTCTCTGCAGTGGGAAGCGGAATCATCCCAAGCTTTGGGCTTTGGCTTCCGCTGCGGATTCCTGGGTCTGTTGCACATGGAGATCATTCAGGAGCGGATTGAACGGGAGTTTAAGATTCCTCTCATCACCACAGCTCCTAACGTCATCTACAAGGTGTACAAGACGGACGGGGAAGAGATCCGCATTGACAATCCCAGCTTAATGCCTGAACGGCAAAAGATTGACCGCATTGAAGAACCCTATGTGAAAGCAACGATTATGGTGCCTAATGAGTATGTGGGTGCTGTGATGGAATTGTGCCAGAAGAAAAGGGGCATTTTTAAAGATATGCAATACATGGACGAGAAGCGGGTCAACATTGAGTATGACATGCCGCTGGCTGAAATCGTCTATGATTTCTTTGACCAATTGAAATCCAGCACCAAAGGGTATGCTTCCTTTGATTATGAGTTATCCGGCTACAAACCGTCCGACCTGGTGAAGATGGACATTCTGATCAACGGGGAACGGGTGGATGCTTTGTCCGTCATTGTGCATCGCGACCAAGCTTATCACCGCGGCAAAGCGCTGGCGGAAAAGCTGAAGGAACTGATTCCCCGGCAAATGTTTGAGATTCCCATTCAGGCGGCTATCGGCCACAAAATCATCGCCCGGGAAACGATCCGGGCCCTGCGCAAAAATGTGCTGGCCAAGTGCTACGGCGGTGACGTAACCCGTAAACGGAAACTGTTAGAGAAACAAAAAGAAGGTAAAAAGCGGATGAAAGCCGTCGGTAACGTGGAGATTCCCCAGGAAGCGTTTATGGCTGTGCTGCAAATGGATCAAGGCCAGGACAAAAAATAGGCGCCGTCTCATATCTTCAGATACCTGGCACTTCTGGAACTGTAGTTTTTATCAATGAATACCTCTCTGTTTGCTCAAGAGACAGGGAGGTCTTTTCTCTTTTTAAATAGGACGACCCAAAAGGTAGTGATGAAAATGGCTCGGTCCGTATATATTCATATCCCCTTTTGCCAGCATATTTGCCCTTACTGTGACTTTAACAAATATGTTCTGAAGGGCCAGCCGGTATGGCATTATTTAGAGGCGTTGGTACAGGAGATGAACCTGACATTCGAACAACATCCTCCTCAGGAAATCCGGACCATCTTTGTAGGAGGAGGGACCCCAACCGCATTAAATCCGGAGCAAATGCGTTTTTTCCTGGAGGCAGTGGCCCGGTATGTGCAGCCACAGGCCCCTTGTGTTGAATTTACGGTGGAAGCCAATCCAGGTACAGTGAATGAGGACTTATTGCAAGTGATGAAGGAAGGGGGCGTCAACCGCCTTTCCTTTGGCGTCCAATCCTTTGACCGCGGGCTGCTTAAAAAACTGGGCCGGATCCATACGACTGAAGATGTCCATCAATCCCTGGCCCTGGCCAGAAAACAGGGTTTTAACAATTTGTCAATCGATTTAATGTTTGGGTTGCCTGGCCAAAGCGTGGACATGTTCCGGGAAGATGTGGAACAAGCATTGAAGCTTGATGTTCCTCATCTATCCGCTTACAGCTTAAAGATTGAGCCAGGCACCCACTTTCACCGTCTGCATGAGCAGAATAAGTTCCACCTCCCGCCAGAGGATGAAGAAGCGACTATGTATGAATTGTTAATTAAGCGTATGACAGAATCTGGTTATGCTCACTACGAGATCAGCAACTTTGCCTATACTGGTTATGAAAGCCGTCATAACTTAACCTATTGGCGCAATGAGGAATACTATGGTTTGGGAGCAGGAGCCCACGGCTATGTACAAGGCGTGCGCCATGTGAATGCTGGTCCAGTTCATGAATATATTGAAAAAGTAGCCAGAGAGGGACTGCCCCGTGTAGAAGTTCACCCTGTTTCCAAGCAGGAAGCGATGGAAGACATGATGATCATGGGTTTAAGGACAAAAGAAGGCGTCTCCAGGCTCGTATTCCGGGAGCGGTATGGGCTTAAGCTGGAAGACCACTTTGGGCGTCAATTGGACCAGCTACAGGCCAAAGGCCTGATCACGACCGACGGGGAACGATACTGGCTGACGGAAAAAGGTCTGTTCTTGGGCAATGAAGTGTTTGCCGCTTTCATCGGGATGCATTGACATTTAAGCGCCTGTTTGGTATGTTTTTATTAGTTTTAGCACTCATGTAAGCAGAGTGCTAATAGGTGGTGAAACATCATGTTAACAGAACGTCAGAAGCTGATTCTCCGCCTTGTGGTGGATGATTATGTCCGTTTGGCAGAACCGGTGGGTTCACGTACTATTGCCAAGCGGGAAGGTGTGAACTTTTCACCTGCCACGATCCGTAATGAGATGGCTGATTTGGAAGAAATGGGCTATTTAACCCAGCCCCATACATCAGCAGGCCGTATTCCATCCCATAAAGGTTATAGGTTCTATGTAGATCACCTGATGGAGCCTGAGCAATTATCTGTGGATGTGATTCGCAAAATACGCCGCTTATACACGGAACGGTTTATGGAATTTGAACAGGTGATCCAGCAGACAGCATCTGTTCTGTCCAAACTGACCAATTATACAGCCATTGTTTTGGGGCCTGAGTTTTTTGACGCTGCCTTGAAGCATATCCAGCTGGTGCCCATTTCCGAGGGTAGCGCAGTGGCCATTATTGTCACAGATACTGGGCATGTGGAGCACCGCACCTTGTCAGTACCGGATGAGATCTCTTTGACAGAAATGGAGAAACTGGTCAACCTGCTCAATCATAAATTGAGAGGGGTGCCTCTCTATCAGTTCAGGGAACGCCTTTACTCTGAGATTGCACGGGAGTTGAAAAAGCATATCAAACAGTATGAAGCTGTCATGAAAGTGCTGGAGCAAACGCTGCTCGGTGATAAGGAGGACCGCGTCTTCTTAAAAGGCACCACTCATATCTTTTCCCAGCCTGAGTTCAGGGATGTGGAAAAGGTGCGGGAGTTGTTTGAACTTCTGGAGCAGCATGACCGTATTCAAGGTATTCTGGCTGCAACTAAGACCAAAACAGGGGTTCAGGTGCTGATCGGGCAGGAGAATCTGGATGAAGCCTTTGCCGATTGCAGCATTATTACGGCTTCATACTCCATCGGCGGAAAACCTGTGGGTTCTCTCAATATTTTGGGACCGACTCGCATGGAGTATAAAAAAGTGGTTTCCATTCTGCATTATTTGACGCAAGACCTGAGCTATTATCTTGATCGCTTGTATGAAAAAGGCTATTAGTGGAAACAAAAGAAAAAATAGACAGCTGGGTGTCAGGGGCTAAAGTGGTGACTTTAGCCCCTCTCCTGGGTCAATGAGAAGGAGGTGTCCGGCGTGACAGGCAAGGAGAACATCACGCCAACAGAACAAAAGCAGCAAGCGGAGGCAGAACAGCAAGCCCAACAGGAAGAGCATGCACATAGTGCTCAAGAAACGCCAGCTGACGAACAGTTGGAAGAAGGAACGAGTGAACTGTCCATGGAGGAATTAGAGGCTCAATTACAGGAGGCCCAGGAAAAAGCGGAAGAATATTATCAGCGTTATTTGCGTGCTCAAGCCGATTTTGATAACTTCCGCAAACGGACCCGCAAAGAGAAAGAAGACCTGCAAAAGTACGCTGCTTTGCCTGTGATTGAGCAGTTGCTTCCCGTGTTGGATAATTTTGAACGGGCTTTGGCTGCCGGCCAATCCACCCAAGATGCCGAGTCCCTGATGAAAGGAGTGGAGATGGTCTTCAAACAAGTACAGCAAGTGCTGACTGAACAGGGACTGGAGGAGATTGAAGCAGTGGGCAAACCCTTTGATCCTCACGTTCATGAAGCTGTGATGCAAGTGGAAAGCGAGGACCATGACTCCGGCATCGTCGTGGAAGAATTACAAAAAGGATACAAGCTGAAAGACAAAGTGATCCGGCCTGCGATGGTTAAAGTCAGCCAATAACAGGACCGCTTCCCATATGCTCGAAGGGTTATCATAAATATCCCCAACATCAGTCAAAACATAGATACCAAAGGAGGAAGGAAAAATGAGCAAAGTGATCGGAATTGACTTAGGGACAACCAACTCTTGTGTGGCTGTGATGGAAGGAGGCGAGCCCGTCGTTATCCCTAACGCAGAAGGAGGGCGCACAACCCCGTCTGTGGTTGCTTTTAAAGATGATGAGCGCCTGATCGGTGAGGTGGCCAAACGGCAAGCCATCACCAATCCAGAAAAAACCGTGATCTCCATCAAGCGTCACATGGGCAGCGATTACAAGGTGAACATTGATGGTAAAGAATATACGCCCCAAGAAATTTCAGCCATGATTTTGCAAAAGCTGAAAGCCGATGCCGAGGCTTATCTCGGTGAAAAGGTAGAGAAAGCGGTTATTACCGTGCCAGCTTACTTCAACGACTCCCAGCGCCAGGCCACCAAGGATGCCGGCCGCATCGCCGGTCTGGAGGTGCTGCGCATTGTTAACGAGCCGACCGCTGCAGCTCTTGCCTATGGATTGGAAAAAGAAGAAGACCAAACCATCCTGGTCTATGACCTTGGTGGGGGAACGTTTGACGTCTCCATTCTGGAACTGGGCGACGGTTTCTTTGAAGTCAAAGCCACCAGCGGAGATAACCAGCTGGGTGGAGATGACTTTGACCAGGTAATCATCGATTACCTGATTGACAAGTTCAAAAAAGATACTGGCATCGATCTTAGCCAGGATAAAATGGCTTTGCAGCGTTTAAAAGATGCAGCTGAAAAGGCCAAAAAAGATCTGTCCGGTGTCACCTCAACCACCATTTCACTGCCCTTTATCACAGCAGATGCCACCGGACCAAAACACCTGGAAGAAACGCTGACCCGGGCCAAGTTTGAAGAATTAAGCGAGCATCTGATAGAGCGGACACTGGGTCCTACCCGCCAGGCATTGAAAGATGCAGGTCTTGAGCCCAGCGATATTGACAAAGTGGTACTGGTTGGTGGATCTACCCGTATTCCGGCTGTTCAAGAAGCTATTAAAAAATTGACCGGCAAAGAGCCGCACAAAGGGATTAACCCTGACGAAGTAGTGGCCTTGGGCGCTGCTGTTCAAGCCGGTGTGTTGACCGGTGATGTGAAAGACGTGGTCTTGCTGGACGTCACCCCCTTGTCTCTTGGTATCGAAACTTTGGGCGGGGTATTCACCAAGCTGATCGAACGCAACACCACCATTCCTACCAGCAAGTCCCAGATTTTCTCTACAGCTGCCGATAACCAAACGGCTGTTGACATCCACGTTCTGCAAGGGGAGCGGGAAATGGCAGCAGACAACAAAACATTGGGCCGCTTCCAGTTGACCGATATTCCTCCTGCACCGCGCGGTGTGCCGCAAATAGAGGTCACTTTTGACATTGATGCCAATGGTATTGTCAACGTCTCGGCCAAAGATCTGGGAACAGGCAAGGAACAAAAAATCACCATCAAATCTTCCAGCGGATTGTCAGAAGAAGAGATTCAGCGCATGGTTAAAGAGGCCGAGGAAAATGCGGAGGCAGACAAGAAGAAACGTGAAGCGGCTGAAACCCGCAACGAGGCAGAAGCCTTAATCCACACCGTGGAGAAAACGTTAAAAGATCTGGGCGACAAAGTGGACCAAGCGGAAGTGGACAAAGCCAATGAAGCCAAAGACAAGCTGAAAAAGGCCCTGGATGGCAACAATATAGAGGAGATTAAAAAAGCGAAGGACGAGTTGCAGGAAGTGGTACAGCAGCTCTCTGTCAAACTGTATGAACAGGTTCAACAAGCGGCTCAGCAGGCCCAAGGTGAGGCTGGCAACCAGCAAGCTGGAGAGAAAAAAGAGCGGGATAATGTGGTTGATGCCGAATATGAAGATGTCAATGATAAAAAGAATGATTAACATTGGATCTGCTTAGTACCACCAGCAGACACACAAATTTAAAGTCAAAGCCGCATACAGGCTTTGACTTTTTTGCGCAACATGTTATGATAAATTTTATGGATAAGAGTCGGGAGTGTGCATAACGCATGAGCAAACGGGACTATTACGAGGTGCTTGGCGTCAGCAGGGATGCAAGTACGGATGAAATTAAAAAGGCATACCGCAAGCTGGCGCGCAAATACCATCCGGATGTGAACAAATCTCCAGATGCTGAACAAAAATTTAAAGAGGTTAAAGAGGCGTATGATGTGCTGAGTGACAGCCAAAAAAGGGCCCAGTATGATCAGTTCGGCCATGCCGGTGTGGGACAGGGCTCCCAGCAGGGCGGCGGCGGCTTTGGCGGTTTTGGTGGCCAGGACTTTGGCGGGTTTGAAGATATTTTTGATATGTTTTTCGGGGGAGGAAGCCGCCGCAATCCCAACGCTCCGAGACGGGGAGCAGATCTGGAATATACCTTGACCATTGATTTCACAGAAGCGGTTTTTGGGACGAAGAAGGAGATCCGCATCCCCAAAGAAGAGACATGTGACACCTGTCACGGTTCAGGAGCCAAACCGGGTACCAAGCCGGAAACCTGCTCTGTTTGCCATGGAACCGGCCAGCAAGAACAGGTGCAAAACACGCCGTTCGGCCGCATTGTCAATCGCCGTGTGTGTATGGCTTGTCAAGGGAAAGGGACCGTCATTCACCACAAATGTCCTACCTGCCGGGGAACAGGGAAGGTTAAACGGCACAAAACCATTCCCGTTCATATTCCGCCTGGGGTGGATCATGGCACACAGGTACGCGTGGCCGGCCAAGGTGAGCCCGGCGTAAATGGAGGCCCTCCGGGAGACCTGTATATTCTGCTCAGGGTCAGAAAACATGAGTTCTTTGAACGGGACGGCCAGGATATCTACTGTGAAATGCCGATCACCTTTGTGCAGGCTGCCCTGGGCGATGAGATTGAAGTGCCTACCCTGACCGGACGGGTGAAGCTGAAAATTCCGGCCGGAACCCAAAGCGGCACTTATTTCCGCATCAGAGGCAAAGGGGTGCCGGCCAACCGGGGCAGAAGAGAAGGGGATCAGCATGTAAAGGTGAAGGTGGTTACACCCACTTCACTGACCGAGCGCCAGAAAGAATTACTCAGAGAGTTTGCGGCCATCAGTGGGGATCAAATACCGGAAGAACAATCGGAAGGTTTTTTTGAACGGGTGAAAAAAGCGATTCGAGGAGAATGAGCATGACAAAATGGGCAGAAGTGAGTGTCCACACCACTCAGGAAGCGATTGAGGCGGTGGCCAACATTTTACATGAAGCCGGAGCAAGTGGGGTTGTCATTGAAGACGCGGAAGATTTACAGCGGCAGGCATGGCAGAAGCAGGCTGAAGGAGAGCAGTACCTGGTTGAACTCAACCCGGAAGATTATCCGGAAGAAGGGGTGATCCTGAAGGCCTATTTTCCCATGAACAGCTTTTTGGGTGAAACGGTGGAAGAAATTAAGACGGCCCTGAACAGTTTGTTGTTGCATGACATCAAACTGGGCCGGGGAACCATTACCTTAACCGAAGTGCACGAAGAAGACTGGGCCCATGCTTGGAAAAAGTACTACAAACCTGTACGCATCTCAGACAAAATCACCATCACCCCCACCTGGGAAGATTATCAGCCGGAAACAGAAGAGGAACAAGTGATTGAACTGGATCCGGGAATGGCTTTCGGCACCGGTACTCATCCCACCACCGTTTTGTGCATTAGAGCGTTGGAAAAATATTTGCACCACGGTGACCAAGTGATTGATGTGGGCTGCGGTTCCGGCGTGCTCAGCATCGCTGCCGTCAAGCTGGGCGCGGAACAGGTGCTGGCCCTTGATATTGACGAGCTGGCTGTCAAGGTGAGCCGTGAAAACGTCAAGGTGAATGGCGTAGCCAGCCAGGTCAAAGTGAAACAAAATAATTTGCTCGATCACATTGATCAAGTGGCAGACATTATTGTGGCCAATATCCTCGCTGAGGTGATCCTGCGCTTCATTACAGATGCTTATGACCGGCTCCGCCGCGGTGGCTATTTCATCACATCAGGGATTATCTCCCAGAAGAAACAAGAAGTAGAAGAGGCGCTGGTTTCCCATGGATTTACCATTGTGGAAACAGTTTTCATGGAAGATTGGGTAGCGTTTATCGCCAAAAAAGAGTAAGATAGAAGCAGCCTGTTGACAAGACAGGACATTGATAAAACGCCCGTTTTGATCATGTTGAACAAGGGGTATGGCTATGCAGCGTTACTTTTTGCCACCTGAACAGATCACTCAAAACCAGTGTATGATTACCGGGCAAGACGCCCACCATGTGCTGCGCGTCATGCGTTTGTCCCCTGGAGACCGGGTGATCTGCTGCGATGGGTGCGGTCGCACCGTTGTGGCCGAATTGACCCGTTTGGACACTCATGCGGTGTATGGTGACATTGTTCAGGAACTGAATGAAAAGCGGGAATTGCCTGTTCAGGTGACGATTGCCCAAGGGCTGCCCAAAGGAGACAAGATGGAATGGGTTTTGCAGAAAGGGACTGAACTGGGCGCTGCCCGCTTTGTTCCGTTTGTGTCCGAACGCACCATTGTGAAATATGATCAGAAAAAAGCCGTGAAGAAAAGGGAACGGTGGCAAAGGATCATTAAAGAAGCGGCTGAGCAGTCTAACAGACAATATTTGCCCCAGCTCAGTCCGATTATCACTATAGATAAGCTGGCCCGTCTGAAGGCAGATGTGAAACTTGTGGCTGATGAAGAACAAAGCACCAAACCTCCATTACCTTCCACTTTTGTGCAAGCTTTGGACCACCTACAGGAACAAAAACATCTTGTCGTAGCCATTGGACCTGAAGGCGGCTTTTCCAGGGATGAAATTAACTTTTTAAAACAATACGGGTTTACGCCTATTTCTCTGGGCCGGAGAATATTACGGACGGAGACCGCCTCACAGTATGTGTTAGCGGCCATTTCTTTTTATTTTGAACAGATGGGAGGTTGAAAACATGGCAACGGTTGCATTTCATACCTTGGGCTGCAAAGTGAACTACTATGAAACGGAAGCGATCTGGCAAATATTTAAAGAAGCCGGCTATGAAAAAGTCGATTTTGACCAAATGGCCGATGTGTATGTGATTAACACCTGTACAGTGACCAATACGGGAGACAGAAAGTCCCGCCAAGTGATTCGCCGGGCCATCCGCCAAAATCCCGATGCCGTCATTTGTGTGACTGGCTGCTATGCCCAAACGTCACCCAAAGAAGTGATGGCTATCGAGGGCGTTGATATTGTGATTGGCACACAAGGCCGTGCCAAGATTATAGACTATATCGAACAGTACCGCCGGGAAAGGGAACCGATCAACGCGGTGGGCAACATTATGAAAACACGAACCTATGAAGAACTGGATGTGCCCACGTTCAGTGAACGGACCCGTGCTTATCTCAAAATTCAAGAAGGATGCAACAACTTCTGCACCTTCTGTATTATTCCCTGGGCCCGGGGCTTGTTGCGTTCCCGCAAGCCGGACAACGTGCTTAGCCAGGCCCGCAAGCTGGTGGCTTCCGGTTACAAAGAAATCGTCTTAACCGGCATCCACACAGCCGGTTACGGTGAGGACTTGGAAGATTACAGCTTTGCCCAGCTGTTATGGGATTTGGAACAAGTGAAAGGTTTGGAACGTCTGCGCATCAGCTCCATTGAAGCCAGCCAGATTACCGACGATGTGATTGATGTGCTGCAACGTTCCACAAAAGTATGCCGCCACTTGCATATTCCCCTGCAAGCCGGCGACGATACGGTGCTGAAACGGATGCGCCGCAAGTATACGACGGCTGAATTTAAAGCCAAAATCGAAGAAGTGCGCAAAGCCTTGCCCAACTTTGCCCTGACCAGTGATGTGATTGTCGGTTTTCCAGGTGAAACGGAAGAGCAGTTTATGAACACTTACCACTTTATCCGGGATTTACACTTTGCCGAGCTGCACGTTTTTCCTTACTCACCACGAACAGGCACTCCAGCAGCCCGCATGAAAGACCAGGTCGATCCGGATGTGAAGCAGGAACGGGTACAGCGCCTGATTGCCCTGTCTGAACAGCTGTCCAAAGAATATGCCTCCCAATTTGAAGGGGATATTCTGGATGTGATTCCGGAACAACACTACAACGAACAGCAGGATTCAGATCTTCTTGTCGGCTACACAGATAACTACCTTAAAGTGGTTTTCAAAGGTGACGTGAGCATGATGGGGCAACTGGTCAAAGTGCAAATTGACCAAGCTGGTTATCCTTACAACCTTGGTTCCGTTGTTGCCCAATCCACAGGAGGGCGCGTTGTCACCGCCTGACAGACTTCCTCAAGGTTGTTATTTGTTGGTAAACGTTATCTTGTCATTCGACGTTAAAAGCGACAAAGTCAAAACTGTTTGACAGTCAAGTCCGTTGCTGCGTGCCGGACCGGCAACGGACCCCTCTCTTATTTTCTGTTTTCATTTTTCAACAGAGGAGCTGAAATGACTGATGAAGGAAATATCTGCTGGAGGCGTGGTGTTTAAACAAGAAGGATCTAAAATCAAAGTGCTGCTGATTGAAGACCGCTATCATCGGCTGACCATTCCCAAGGGCAAACAAGAAGAAGGGGAGACACTGGAGCAAACCGCACTAAGGGAAATTGAGGAAGAGACGGGAATCAAAGGGGAAATAATAAAACCCCTGGCCAAAGTGTATTATACCTATACGGACCCTAAGCGCGGACACATAGATAAAGAAGTGATGTACTATCTGGTCAAAGCCAAAAGCGGTGAAGTGGAGCCGCAACTGGAAGAGATTAACAAAGTATTTTGGCTGGACCTGCACAGCGCCTGGCAAGCGCAGCAGGAAAAAGGATATCATAATAACGATGATGTGTTTAAACAAGCCTATACATATTTGGAATCCTATCTTGGATAAGAGGAGGAAGCGTATGCAAGCAAATCAGTTGGCTGCTTATATTGACCATACCTTGTTAAAGCCAGAAGCCACCCAGGAGCAGATTGACAAGCTGTGTGAAGAAGCCCGCCAATACCAATTTGCTTCCGTCTGTGTCAATCCCACCTGGGTCAAAAGATGTGCTGAACAGTTGAAAGGCACCAATGTCAAAGTGTGTACCGTGATCGGATTTCCCCTGGGTGCCAATACCTCAGTCATCAAAGCGGCCGAAACGGCACAAGCCATTGCCGATGGGGCTCAGGAAGTGGATATGGTGCTCAATATCGGTGCCTTAAAGTCCGGCCAGCATAATGTGGTGGAACAAGATATTAAAGCCGTGGTAGAGGCAGCCCAAGGCAAGGCCCTGGTCAAAGTGATTATTGAAACAGCTCTATTAACAGATGAGGAAAAAATCATCGCTTGTCAGCTCAGCCAACGGGCCGGTGCCGACTTTGTTAAAACGTCAACCGGATTTGCCGGAGGGGGCGCCACAGTGGAAGATGTGCAGCTGATGAAAAAGACAGTAGGAGAAACCCTTGAAGTGAAAGCTTCCGGCGGGATCAGGGACTATGAGAAGGCAGTGGCTATGATTGAAGCGGGCGCCACCCGCCTTGGAGCCAGTGCCGGGGTTGCTATTGTTAGCGGTGCTAAAGCAGACAGTAGCGGCCAGTATTAGCAGTAGCTAAGATGATACAGAATAAAACGGTTCATACCCTGTTTGGATCAGGGATGAACCGTTTTTATATAAGATAATTTTTGAGAGTCATATCGCTTTCGATGTATTATTCCTTTTGTGTCACTAAAAACACCAAGCGTTCAAAAACAGTGACAAAAGGCAAGGCCAAAAGGGAGCACAACACGTTAAAAAGGGTTTGGGCGTGAGCCACTTGGAGCATGGGATTGTCGGTCAATGACTCTACGATAGCGGCCAGCATGGGAATGAGGGGAATAAACAGGAGTACGCCCAGGACATTAAGCAGAACGTGGGCCACGGCAACCTGACGGCCAGCCAGATTGGTGGCCATGCTTCCCAAGAGGGCTGTGACGCAGGTGCCAATGTTGCTGCCCAGCACGATGGCAATGGCCAGCGGCAGGGAGATCAGTTGTTCATAGATCAAATTCATGGTAATGGCCGTTGTGGCTGTACTGCTTTGAATCACAGCGGTGAGCAGCATGCCGGCCACAATACCGCTTAAAGCCCCTTCCTGTCCCCACCGGTATACCCTCTCCATCCACCCCGCGCCCTCTAAAAACGAAGCGATACTTTGCATCGTTTCCATCCCTAAAAAAAGCAATCCAAAGCCTCCGATCACCATGCCTGCAGCGCGCAGGGCCGGCCAGGAACACAAAAAGAGAATAGAACCAACAATAAAAAAATAAACTCCGAGTTCGCTTACATTGATGGCTAACAGCTCTGTTGTTACCACTGTGCCAATATTGGCACCGAGGATTACGCCGATGGTTTGCCGAAAGGTCATCAGGCGGGCATGGGTTAAGCCAATCACCAACAGTAAGACGGCACTTGAGCTTTGCAAAATGGCTGTGGACACTGTTCCGGTCAAAAGTCCAGTCAGCGGGGTGCGGGTTAGCATGGCGAGGAGATGTTTGGCTCGTTCCAAAAATAAATGCTCAAAACCAATGCGCATCACTTGCATGCCAAATAAAAAAATAGCCAGTCCAGCGGCCAGTGGTATGACCAGATCTTTCATCACCATCCCGGTTGTCCCCCCTCTGTACATGCATATGAAGAGGGAGGAATAAGCATGACTGGCTTGATAATATAATTTGGCTGGTGATTACATGTGAGAACTGCTACTGTTTTGATGAGCATGATTAGACTCACAGAACATAATCATAGTAATAAAACGGAACGTTAGCAGATTTATTGTGTGATGTAGAGTATTTATGGAGGTGAAGGGGGCTCACGGACATGCTGTCCAATATCGGTTTTCCAGAGTTACTGATTATTTTGGTGATTGCTTTGATCGTGTTTGGCCCGCACAAACTGCCTGAACTGGGGCGGGCGGCAGGGAAAACGATTCGTGAATTTAAAACCACGGTAAACGGTATGCTGGAGCAGGAAGCACCAACAAAATCGAAGCAAGAAACCGAGGAGACAAAGGAAAGGGGTTAGGACAAAGGTCACTAACCCTCTTTTTTCATGACTATCTCTTTTTCATTATAGGGGTTTTTTCTTTGCTTTGCGTGTCCATTCAATTGCTAAATTTGCTCCGCCATCATCCGGCTTTCCCTCTGTTTCTGCACCCTGTTATAAATAAACTGAGACAGAGAAACGCTGAGCTCAAACAGAATAAACAGCGGAATTAAGACAAGAATCTGTGAGATGAAATCAGGCGGCGTCATGACCGCCGACAGAACAGCCATGATAAAATACGACACTTTTCTGGCCTTCTTGAGCATCTGGGGATTAATCAGCCCTAAGCGTGTTAAGAAAATGACCAGCACAGGGAGCTGAAACAAGAGAGTGACCGGCATGACAATACGAAACAGAAAGGCAAAATACTCCTGAATACCGTACATCTCTTGAGCGCCCATTGCTTCCGTAATGGTTCCCATAAAATGCAGAACAAAGGGGAACAGCAGGCAGTAGCTGAACATCAATCCAGCCACCAAGAGCAGCGCAGCCAGTGGAATCAGGTAATAGACCGCACGCCTTTCAGCAGGGGTGAGGCCCGGCCGGACAAAGGCATATATTTGATACATCGTAAAGGGAATGGTCATGATCAAGCTGAGTACAAAGGACACTTGGACGTACACACGGAAAGCATCGGTGATTTTAAAGACGTTCCAGGGCACATGCTGGGCCACAGGATCGTTTTTTATCAATTCGACGACCTTCATGGAGAAGAAGAAGCCGCAAAACAAAGCGATGACAAAAGCGATCAATACGGCAATGATGCGTCTGCGCAACTCCATTAAATGATCCAGCGTTGACATCGAAATATCCTCAGTTTGTTTGACCGGTGCCATTGGTCTACGACCTTCCTTCTGTGATGCGAGTTAATGTACGAGCAGTTTGTCACCTGCTCCCAGATGAAACCCTTTTTCCTGGGCCAGATAGTCAAGGGATGTGGTAAGAAAATCGTCAAAGAGCAGTACCGGAATCGAAGAGCGTTCGATTTTGTTAACCCCTTTGACATAACCGTGACAACGCTCACACACGTCCAGCTGATAGTGCCCGGTTTCTTCTTGGAAAAACCAGCTGTGAAGCTGTTCGTGATCCCTGTTCTCACAGTAGGGGCAGCCGATACGCCAGTATTTCCAATCGGCGGCGCACGAGAGGCAACGGAAATGGCGGATCCGCTCGTCCCCTCTAAACTCGGCCAGTCCGTGCCGGTCACCGCAGACAGGACAGTAGGGCCGCATCCATTTTTCGTCATCAAACAGGCCACTGTTTAATATGTGTTCACTGTAGCGGTTTAAGGTGGGCAGCAAACTGTAACGCAGCACAATAATCAGAACATCCAGGGGCAGTTGATAGGCAGCAGCAAAACGGGCCACTTCTTCCTCGTTTCCTTCTAAGAAGGCACACAACAAATTTTCGATGTCCTGTCCCGTCAGGTGCATGGCGGCCCGTTTAAACTGGTTTTTAGCTTTTCCCAGTCCGGACCATCTGCATAATGCTGTGAACAAACGCTGTGCGGAAGTAGAATCGATGGTGTCTTCCCATCCGTTCAGAAAAGGGACACCTTGGGATAGCTTCTCGTTCATTTCATCCTCTGGAACAGAAGAAGAGGAGAGGGGTGGAGGCGCATAGGCCTCCAGTGTCTCAACCAGTTCCAGGTGAACTTTCATCAGCGGTTTATAGTGCTTGTTTTTGTCCACGGTGCGTTGCCACAGCTTTCTAACCGCTTCAACTTGAGTCATGGAATCACCTCTCTTAATCAAAATACTGCTTTACCAGAATGACTGGGGTCCCATGATAACAACGTAACGGAGTAATAGTCCCCCCAGGATAATCAGGAAACTGGAAAGAATGAGGTTGGTCCTGGCTCCTATCAGTCCCGGTTTCAATTTCAAGATCAGGGGGAGCAGGTGGCCTAAAACAACGGTTCCTGCCCATAACAGCCAGCCATAATGACCGCTGTTCACTGTGTGGGACCACTCACCCAAACCAAATACAAACAGGGCGATGGCAGCCAGGTTAATTACCAGGACAGAAATCACAACCCGGTTTAATCCCTCGATAAGTGACTCATACTCCCGCCGTTTGAAAAACAGCAGTGTCAGAATGATAACTGAGGTCCCGACGGCCACGGCAGAGACAATCCACAACATGGGAATGAAGGGTGTGGCATTCCAGGACGGCACATGGGTGGTGGTGACCAGGATGCCCAGGTAAGATGCAAACCAGGCGGCCAAGGCAGCACCGACCGTCAGATAAATTTTGGACACTGGTCCTCTCTCATGCAGATAACGGGCCAGGGAACCCAGGCGCTGGAACCATCCCCAGCGGATCAGACCATCTTTGTTGACGGCGTATATAAAGGCGATGACGGCAAACAGGCTGAAAGTGGTTAATACCCAGGCGCCGACAGACATGGGAGAGTTGGTGTTCAACATCAACACACCGTCTCTGGAATTCCATAAGACATTGGTGAAGCGGGTCTTGATTTGCAGTTTCCCAATTAGAAACAGGCCGCAAAAAGGCATGAGCAGGCAAGTGATGTAATACGCCTTGTGCAAACCGTCCTTGATAAACTTTCCCCCGTAAGCTTGCAAGAGGGCGGCAATAAGAAACGCACCCGCGGCTATGCCGTTCACAAACAGGTAAGCAATCACCTGCCAGGGGAAGTGGGGGCTTTTCAGTTGAGTAAGTTCATAGATATAGGGCATTAGCTTCACCCTCTCTTTTACTGTTTCACATCGGAGGTCTCTTTGTGATGTTTGTGTTGGCCCCGGGAGCGGAAGGATAAGAGAGAGACCAGTCCGATGCCGATAAAGCTCAGAATACTGCTCCAGTAGCCGCTGAGCATATTATTCTGGGGAAGCTGGGGGTTAGAGGGCAGTCCGTATTTTTCCGGCTTATCCAGCAAGAGGTAGAATACATTTAAGCCCCCCAGAATATCGGAATCGCCGTAGATTTTGGCCCTAGATTCACCGTTGGCTTGCAACATCTTTTCCCTTTCTTTGGCTTTGGCCATCAGTTCATCTACGTTACCAAATTCAATGCAATCGGTAGGACAGGCCTGGGCGCAGGCAGGTTGCTGGCCCACTTGCAGCCTGTCGTAGCACAAAGTGCATTTTTCAGCAGTACCGGTAAACAAGCCGATGTCAATCACCCCGAACGGACAGCCGGAGACACAGTATTTACAGCCGATGCAGGTGTTGGGATCGATGTACACCGTATCATATTCTGTACGGATGATAGCATTGGTTGGACAGACTTCCATACAGCCGGCGTGTTGACAATGTTTACAGGAATCACTAAGGAACAGCCAGCGTGATTGGGAGCGGTCTTCCGAGAAGTCCTCAATAAATTTAACGTGGCGCCAGTTTTCTCCGTTTAGCTCCTTGGTATTATCATAGCTGAGACCGGAGAAACCATAGTCGGGGTTCATGGGCAGTTCGTTCCATTCTTTACAGGCCGTCTCACAGGCCTTGCAGCCGATACAGATGCTGGTGTCGATAAACATCCCTTTTCTTGCTTCCAGATCAGCCATTTACACCACCCCCTCTTTGAGTCGCCCTTTTCTGACGTTACAGGTAAAAGCTTTGGAGGAATGGATGGTCACATTGGGGTCAGCGACAATTGCCGTCAATTCGTTAGGCACAGAGCCAGTCACGATGCCCGAGTATCCCCAGTGGATGGGCATGCCCACCTGGTGGATGATCCGGTCACCGATCTTTAATGGGCGCATCCGCCGGGTTACCAGCGCACGGGCCTCCACTTTGCCACGCTTGGTCTCAATGGTTACATAGTCCTTGTTCTGAATGCCCAACTCCTGTGCCAGTTCCGGACTGATTTCCAGAAACAACTCAGGCATCAGCTCCGCCAGCCAGGGCAGCCAACGGGTCATGGCCCCGCTGAGATGATGCTCTGTAACGCGGTAAGTCGTAATAATGTAGGGGAAATCGCTGTTATTTAAGCCATGCAACTCATTTTTCGGCAAGTCCGGGAAGTACAACGCCGCAGGGTTGGTCGGATGTTTAGGATACAACAGGTTCTCTACCGGTGAATCCGGCGGTTCATAGTGTGTGGGCAATGGTCCATCAACTAGTGGACCAAAGAGCTGGATCACACCGTCGGGCAACATGATAAACGGGTCAGCCCCGCTGTGAGCATCCAGACCGATACCATCATCTTGAGCTGGTGTGTCCGGAGCTTTGGCTGCTGCAAAATCAGGGACATCATATCCGGTCCACTTGTCTTCCCTGGCATCCCACCAGACATATTTCTTCCGTTCAGACCAAGGCTTTCCGTCAGGATCAGCAGAAGCCCTGTTGTAGAGCACGCGGCGGTTGGCCGGCCAGGCGAATCCCCAGCCCAGAGATACATAATTATCTCCATCACGGCTGGCAGCGAGATTGGTTTTAGGATCAGGCATGACGCCTGAGTAGATCCAGTTGCCGCAGGCAGTTGAGCCATCATCCTGCAATTGGGCGAATCCCTGCACATGCTCTCCTGTAACCGTGTGATATCCATTAATCTCTTTGAAAATCTTATGCTCATTGGGTTCATGAATCTTAAACCGGCCGTCCGGTTCAGGTTCATAATCCCAGGTCAGGTTTTTGATGGCCCAGTCTTTTTCGTCTGTGCTGTCTTTGTTCAGCTCTTTAAGCCGTTTACCCAATTCGTAGGTAAACCACAGATCGGAACGGCAGTCACCCGGGGGGTCAACTGCTTTTTCTTTCTTCTGAATCAAGCGGCTGGTGTTGGTGAAGCTTCCCTCGGTCTCGGCAAAAACAGCTGAAGGCAGATAAAACACTTCTGTTTTAATGTCTTCAGGCTTGACCTCTCCGTCTGTAACTTCAGGTGCATCATACCAGAAAGTGGCTGTTTCAATCAGGAACGGGTCCCGGACAACCAGCCAGTCCAGATTGGCCAAGGCCTTGCGGTGGAAACGGGCATTCTGTCCACCAACAGCCGGGTTTTGGCCAGCGACGATCATCCCTTTAACAATCCCTTTGTAAGCGTCTTCAAACATCCGGTAATGAGAGTGATTACCCAGTGTTTTGGGCAGAGAGTTGTATCCGTAATCATTGTCTGGAGTTGCCGCATCGCCGAACCATGCCTTGAGCAGGCTGATCATATATTTGGGATAATTAACCCACCATCCCGTAGAACGCGTCTCTGCTTTGAGGTAATCTTCAAGCGTATCATGATTTTTCAAAGCAGAAGGGGCGGCCAGATACCCAGGCAACATATGATACAAGGTTGGGTTATCAGTGGCACCTTGCACATTGGCATGACCCCGGAGAGCCAGAATACCGCCGCCAGGACGCCCCAAACTGCCTAACAGGGCGTTGAGGATCGCCCCGGCTCTGATGCATTGTACACCGTACGTGTGCTGGGTCCAGCCCATGGCATAGCAGAAAGCGCTTGTTTTATCTGGATTTGCTGTGCTGGCCAGAATTTCAGCTACTTCAATAAATTTCTCTATAGGGGTGCCGCAGATTGATTCCACCATCTCAGGTGTATATCTGGCAAAATGTTTTTTAATAATCTGAAAGACACAACGCGGATGGGTCAGGGTCTCATCCCGTTTGGGTTTGCCTGCCAGTTTTTCAAAAGCAATCTTTTCGGTCAGCGTTCCAGGTTCACGATCCGGCCTAACCGGCTCTTCCCGCTCATATTGCCAGGAAGAAGGATCATAGGTCCCTGTGTGGGGATCAAAACCGGAAAAAACGCCGTCCAAATCTTCTGTGTCAGCATATTCTTCTTTAATGATAAAGGAGGCATTGGTGTAGTTGAGCACATACTCTTTGAAATACTTTTCATTCTCAATCAGGTAGTTAATTAAGCCGCCTAGAAAGGCAATATCTGTTCCGGAGCGCATGGGCACGTAATGGGTAGCCATGGCCGAAGTCCGTGTGAAACGGGGGTCGACATGAATCACTTTGGCCCCCTTGTCTCTGGCCCGCAGCACATAGCGGAAGCCAACCGGATGGTTCTCGGCGAAGTTGGAGCCCATAATCATGATGCAGTCACTCTCAGCCATCTCTCTTGTCGTTGTCGTGGCCCCGCCACGACCATATGTTGTACCCAGACCGGGTACTGTCGAGCTGTGTCATATACGGGCATGGTTTTCTATATTAACGACGCCTAAGGCGCGCATTAATTTGAGGTGGATGTAATTCCACTCATTTTCGAGAGTGGAACCGCCCAATGAGGCCAAGGCAGGGTTGACATTGACCTTCTTACCGTCTTGCTTGTGAATGAAATGCGCATCACGGTCCTTCTTGATGCGTTGGGCAATTTGTTCCATGGCCCACTCCAGCGGTTTTTCTTCCCATTCCGTGCCGTATGGTGCCCGGTACAACACTTTTGTTTGGCGCTTTTCATTAACCGCCAATTGTAAATTGGCTGCCCCCTTGGGACACAGTGAGCCCAGATTGATGGGGCTGTCCGGATTGCCCTCAATATGGACGATTTTACCCTCGGATTCGGTAATGATCGTACCACACCCGATAGCGCAGTAAGGACAAACACTGGGCACTTGCCGGCCTTGTTTGGCATGAAGCTTAATTTTGGTAACCTGAGCCTTGACCGGCTTCAGGTTAATGCCACCGACAGAAGCCAGAGTCAGGCCGATGGCGGTGGCGCCGGTTCGCTTCAGGAAGTCCCGGCGTGTAATCATAAGTATCACTCCCCCTTACCAGTCGTTTGTATTAAAATAAGGTTTAAGGAACAAAACATCAGTAAAAGCAGGCTGTGTCAGTTTGGACCCTCAAGGGGCACGTTGGGCGGCAGAAGTATCTTTCCATATATACTGACCTTTGGTATACACAACCGCAGATTGGCCCCGGCAGTAGCCAATGAGATCGATTGAGATCTCCATCCCCAGCGCCACAGCCAGGTTGGTGGCCGCTGTTCTTGAAGCGGCAATACCAATGCCGAATTTGGCTACTTTGGCACACATCTCAAAGGAGATACGTCCGGTAGTCAGCATGATCAATTCAGGTCCTGGCAACCCTTTCTTCAATGCTGCCCCTATGGCCTTATCCACGGCGTTGTGGCGGCCGATATCTTCCCGGACGATAAGCTCCCCGTCAGGTTGGATAATGGCAGCGGCATGCATGCCGCCTGTTTTCAGATAGAGGGGGGTCTGTTTAGCGAATGCTTTCATTTTCTCCCTTATATAGGACAAGGGAACAGTGATATTTGACTTTATCTTTTTAAACTGCCCCACTTCTTTAAGGGAACGGAAGGTGACTCCCCGCCCGCATCCGGCAGTCAAAATGCGCCTCCGTTTCAAAAATTGCTCCATATCAAACCGCTCTGATTCCACTTCAGTAAAAATATTACCCCGGTATGGATCAAACCGGATTTCTTTAATCTCTTCAACAGAGTCAATTATCCCCTCAGCAAATAAATAGCCTGTTGCCCAATCCTGAAGGTCCACCTCAGTCAGCTGTATGGTTAGGAGCTCTTTGCCATTCAGGTAAAGGGTAACAGGATATTCCTCTGGACAGCTTTTATACAGCATTCAACCTCCCCCTTAAGGTTTTTGTGCTCTGCTCCTCATCTAGGTCTGCTTCAATTTAAATATTTTTAATTTTAGATATATTCGCGGATTGCAAATAATATCATCTTAAAAAGTACATTTTCTCAGAAAAAATAATTTTAATAGAAAAATATAGAAAAAGAGGTGAACAATTTGATCGAAGCGAAAGGGCGCAAAATTCCTTCCAGACTGGAAAGGTGCCTGTTATGGATTGAGATGTATGGAAACAGTGTAGCCTTCTATATTCTGTTGGTCATCATCGTAACAGGCGTATGGCAGCTGTTGCCGATTCCGGGACCAGCTTTTATACCAAACGGCAGTTTAGTTGGTTATGTGACCCTCCTCTTGATCGGGATTTCTGCCCTGCATGGTTTTTTGTGGTGGGTGTTGACCCGGGATTATATCAAACTGCCTGACAAGGTCAAATTAAGTCTTTCTTTGTCCATCCGGCTGGTCAAGCCCCTGCACATGATCACAGGCATGCTGGGCTTAGGAATGGGCATGGTGCATGGATTTGTTTACCTGGCTGCCGGCTTTAGTTGGAATTTCTCCATTATAACGGGTCTTGTAGGATTGGCAGCTCTTGTGCTGTTGACCCTGGACGGTATCGGTTTAATGGTCAGCCAGTTCTTAAGCCGTAAAGCACACCGCTGGATTGCCTTTGTTTTTCTTGTTTCGGTCGCTGCACATTTGCTGGTTGTTCTGTTCTAATCGTCTGTTCGGCGGTTTGCATACAAAAGGTAAACAGTAGCCCAAGCAGTATTCGGGCTACTGTTTGTCATGATTGGAATCCATGACTTCTTTGGTCGAATTGCGAAACTCTTTTAAGGTTTGACCGATGGCTTTACCAAGTTCAGGCAACTTACTTGGGCCGAATAACAGAAGCAGAATAACAATGATGAGAATCAAACCTGGAATACCGATGTTATAAATGCTTCCCAAGGACATTCCCCTCCACTTTACAGATACTAATATATATGTTCTGAGTAAAAAATTATAAGCATCAATTTCACTGTCCCCAAAACAAGTTTCGCAAAATGGCCGGTATCATGCTATAATTATAAAAAAAGGTTAGGAGTGGGAACGATGAGCGAGACGATTTTCAGTAAAATCATCCGCCGTGAAGCACCAGCCAAGATTGTGCATGAAGATGAGCTGACGATGGCTTTTTATGACATCAACCCCAAAGCGCCCATACATATTCTGATTGTTCCGAAAAAGCCAATCCCTACTTTGGCTGATGTGACGGAAGAAGATCTGCCTTTAATCAGCCACATTCACAAGGTGGCGCAAACTCTAGCTAAGGCCAATGAATGTGAGGGCTGGCGTCTGGTCGTTAATGTTGGCGAAAAGGGCGGGCAGGAAGTGTTCCATCTTCATTATCACTTGCTGGGCTGGCCAAAAGCATAACAATACCGCTGGAATGATTGACCTTCTTCGGGAGGTATACTATAATAATGTGTGACCTATCAGGACTTCTTCTTTCCTTTTAGCGTATGTATAAAGTACTAAAAGGCATGTGAGATTGAAGTCCTCCTACCGTGCTGCGGAGGGAGGGAAAGATGTTGACTCAGGTACGCGTCCGCAAAAACGAATCCATTGACGATGCATTGCGTCGGTTCAGACGTACATGCTCTAAAGCTGGCGTGATTTCCGAAGTGCGTAAGCGTGAGTTTTATGAAAAACCAAGCGTCAAGCGCAAAAAGAAATCCGAAGCGGCTCGCAAACGTAAATTCTAGGGGGTTTTTTGCATGTCCTTAGCTGAACAATTAAATAGCGATATGAAGCAAGCGATGAAAAATAAGGAAAAGACCAGGTTATCGGTGATCCGCATGGTTAAAGCTGCGCTAAAAAATGAAGAGATTAAACTAGGGAGAGCTTTAACCGATGAGGATGTGTTAACCGTTCTCTCCCGTGAGATGAAACAGCGCAAAGAATCCCTCCAAGAGTTTGAAAAAGCGGGACGCGATGATTTGGTTGAAACATTAAAAGAAGAAATCTCTGTTTTGGAGACGTACCTGCCTGAGCAAATGTCAGAAGATGAACTGCGACAGCTTGTCTCTGATACGATTACTGAAGTCGGCGCCGTCTCTAAAGCAGATATGGGTAAAGTCATGGGTGCCATTATGCCTAAAGTGAAAGGCAAGGCAGATGGTGCACTGGTTAACCGTTTGGTTCAGGAAGCTTTATCCCGGTAATCGTCTATTGTTTCCCTCAAATCTCCATTACGGAGTTTATATTAAAATTTAAAGCGTCTTACTTTCATAAGTAAGGCGCTTTTATTACGCCCTGATTTTGGTATAATAAAATAAGCGGTTAATAATGGAAAGCAGGGAGAATTGACATGATGGTTAAGGGTCGGAATATACGGTATCCTGCAGGTGCCTGGGTGACATTGTTTATGATTCTATGTACATTTGCTCCCCTTGTATTTGTTCCCATGCAGGTACTGGCTCAAGATGACGGTCTGGTCTATGTGGTGGAAGTGAGCGATGTGGTGGAGAAGGGCTTGTTGGCCTATATGGAGCGGGCCTTCAGGGAAGCAGAGGAAGCGGGTGCTGACCATATCATCTTGCAGCTACATACACCGGGTGGAGAGGTAGATGCAGCTGAAGAGATTGGTAATCTGATTCAGTTTTCTTCCATACCTGTTACTGCTTTCATTAACACGAATGCAACATCAGCAGGGGCATTTATCGCGCTTAACGCAGATCAGATTGTGATGGCACCAACAGGAACCATGGGCTCGGCCCAAGTGGTTCATCTGGAAGGGCAAGCTGCCGATGAAAAAGCTCAGTCCCATTGGAAAAGCCGCATGGCAGGAGCAGCCACAGCTGGTGGACGGGATCCCATCTATGCCATCGCCATGGTGGACCCCAGTGTAGAAATAGAAGGCCTGGTCACAGATGAACAACTGTTAAACTTCACTGCTGACCAAGCATTGGAACATGGCTATGCGGAAGGCATTGCAAACAATTTACAAGAAGTATTGCAATTTATAGAGCTTGAAAATGCCACGGTGGTGGAAGTGGAAATCACCTGGGCCGAACGATTGGCCCGCTTTATCACGCATCCGATTGTGGCTTCCATTCTCTTGTCAGTGGCCAGTCTGGGTCTGATTTTGGAACTCTACAGCCCTGGGTTCGGCGTTCCCGGGATTTTAGGCATTTCAGCCTTGCTGTTGTTTTTCTTCGGCCATCTGGTAGCGGGGTTTGCCGGTATGGAAGCAGTGCTGTTGTTTATAGCCGGATTAATTTTAATTATCATTGAATTATTTATGCCGGGATTTGGTATATTTGGTATACTGGGTATTGTGGCCGTGGGGGCCAGCTTAACCCTGGCCAGTGAAAATGTGATCATTGGCCTGCAAAATATTGGTATTGCTCTGTTATTAACCATCATAGTGGCTGCTGTTTTAAGTCGTTATTTGCACATCAAAGGCGTGTGGTCACGTCTGGTGTTGCAAGAGGGCTTATCCACAGAGGAAGGTCGGGCTGTTTTTGAGCAAAAGTCTGCCCTAGTGGGAAAAACGGGTATTGCTTTAACCAAACTGCGTCCATCAGGAGCGGTAAGAATCGATGGCCAGCGCTATGATGTTGTCAGCGATGGCACCGTCATTGAACAGGGGGCTAAAGTGGAAGTGATTAAGGTTGAAGGGCCCAGAATTGTGGTCAGGGAGCTGGATAATGAGGATGGTGTCTAAGGTCATTGTCTCAGGCTCAGCCGGGATAATCAATCATGGTAATAAGGGAGTTTCCCTTAGCATTATACACATTAACATGTAAGGAGGATGACCATGGAAGCAGAAGCGATTATGCTCATACTGATTATCGCCTTGGCGATTATTGCCTTTTCCGTCTTTTTCACCTTTGTGCCTGTGATGCTCTGGATTTCCGCCTTAGCTGCAGGTGTGCGCGTACCCATCTTTACCTTGGTGGGGATGCGTTTTCGCCGGGTTATTCCTGCCCGTGTCATCAACCCGTTAGTTAAAGCACGCAAAGCCGGGCTGGATTTAAGCATTAACCAACTGGAAAGCCACTACTTAGCCGGGGGGAATGTAGACCGCGTGGTTAACGCATTGATTGCGGCTCATCGGGCCAACATTGATCTGAGCTTTGAACGTTGTGCCGCCATTGACCTTGCTGGCCGTGACGTTTTGGAAGCGGTGCAAATGAGCGTTAACCCTAAAGTGATTGAAACCCCATATATTGCCGGTGTGGCTATGGATGGGATCGAAGTGAAAGCGAAAGCCAGAATTACTGTCCGCGCCAACATCGACCGTCTGGTGGGTGGTGCCGGTGAAGATACGGTGATCGCCCGTGTTGGTGAAGGGATCGTCTCAACGATCGGTTCGTCTGAGTTGCATAAAGAAGTGCTGGAAAACCCGGACAAAATTTCAACCACAGTGCTGGAGAAAGGGTTGGATGCCGGGACTGCCTTTGAAATACTGTCTATCGACATTGCTGATGTGGATATCGGCAAAAACATTGGTGCCGAGCTGCAAACAGACCAAGCTGAAGCTGACAAGAAAATTGCTCAGGCCAAAGCGGAAGAGCGGCGCGCCATGGCGGTGGCCAAAGAGCAAGAGATGCGTGCCCGCGTAGAAGAAATGAGAGCCAAAGTAACAGAAGCGGAGGCCGAAGTGCCCTTGGCCATGGCCGAAGCTTTGCGCAGCGGCAAGCTAGGTGTGATGGATTACTACAACCTGCAAAACATTATGGCTGATACCGATATGCGTCAATCGATCGGTCGTGTCACCGAACAAGATGATGACACAGACAAAACTGGCCGGGAAAAATAAGGGAGCTAGTTCATCAACCGTTCGAAACAGGTAGAAAAAAACTGGATAAGTAGAACGGGAGTTAACTGGAGGAATGTCCAGTGGATTTCATCGAGTTTATTATGGGTAATTTTATGTTCTTCCTTATTTTGCTGTGGATCTTGTCCAGCTTGTTTGGACGCCGGGAGCGGGGTAGGAATGAACAGCCGCGCCCTGTGCGCCGCCCACCACAGCAAGAGACCACCTGGGATAGGGAAGAGACCTGGGAGCATGATCGCCCTTGGGAAAAGGTGGATGAATCCCAAGGACAGCGGGGGAAAGAACCATGGACAGGGCAGTGGGAAGAACAGCCTGACTTGACGACAATAGAGAGTGAGCAAAGTGAAACTTATCGCGAGCAGCACCGCTTAAGTGAAAATCAGCGCCGGGCCAAGGAACTGGACCTGTCTGATGCCAAAGTGGCTGCCAATGAAATTGGCAGCATGGCAGAGGGCCTAGCGGGCCTCAAACCTGAACAGCGCATCAGTCAAGAAGCCAGGGATTGGCTGGACTTTAAACGCATGACAGATAAAAGTGTGGTCAAAGGCTATATCTGGTCTGAAATCTTTGGCAAGCCCAGAGCAAAGCAGCCGCATGCTTTGTATGCCCGGTACCGGCAGCTGCCGCGCCGTTGACAAAGGCGTAAAACATATGACAAATGGGGTTGTCCCACAGGGTGAATCACCACTCAGGGGGCGGCCCCATTTTCTTTTTGGAGTCATACTCTCTTTCCTGTGTTGCATAACATCAATAAGAGGGGAGGAAGAGCGGATGCGAAAGCTTCATCAGAAGTTGAAGCGCTGGGCAGCTGGTGTACTCGACATACCCCAAGATGTCATTCTGGATATGCCTCGCATCACCATGATCGGCCCATTGCAAATGTACGTGGAAAATCATCAGGGAGTATTATTGTTTAATCACAATGAGCTGAGACTTCTGTTGAGCAATAAAGGACAATTGCTTGTCCGTGGAGAAAAACTGGTAATCCGCCAAATTTTACCTGAGGAAATATTGCTGGAGGGGCATATTCGACATGTGCAATATCTGGAGCCAGGTCAGTAATACTCGGGAGGAGGGCCTATAATGGTCAACAATGAAGAGATGGTCTATTGGTGGCAAGGATATGTGCTGATCATCATCAAGGGAAAACGCCTGGAGCGCTTGATCAACCGTATGATGTACCAGCGTTTGTCTGCCTGGGATCTTGTCCGCCTGTCAGAAGAAGAGGCGCAAGTATGCATTACAGTACCTGATTTTTTCCGGTTGCGCACGCTTTTAAAAGAGACAGGCTGTCGCATCCGCATCGTCAAAAAAGCAGGCTTGCCCTTTATGCTGAAAAGGATGCGCCCCCAGGCAGGGTTATATGCGGGTGCTGTCCTTTTTTTGGCCATGCTGTATCTATTTTCTTCCATGATCTGGTCGGTGGAAATCGAAGGCGTCAGTGTGCCTGAACAAGAAGCTCAGCTAAGGGCGACCTTAGCCGATTTAGGCGTTAAGCCCTGGAATTTTAAGTTTAGGGTGGCCGAGCCCAGTGAGATTAAGCGGCAGGTCATGGAACGGCTGGATCATGTGACCTGGGTGGGATTTGGGTATAAGGGAACGACCGCCTATCTTAAAGTAGTGGAAAAAACATTGCCTGAGGTATCCGAAAAGGTTTATCCACGTGACTTAGTGGCCAAGAAGAAGGCGGTGATTCATGACCTGTTTGTGGAGTCAGGCACCCCCAAGGTCAAACCAAATCAATACGTAAGGCCAGGTGACCTGCTTGTTTCCGGAAAAATTGGCCGTGAAGATCAACCGCAACAGACGGCAGCCAAGGGGAAAGTGTGGGGAGAAGTATGGTATGTGAGTGAGATCAGGGTCCCTTTAAAGCAGCAGAAAGCTGTCTTGACCGGGGAACAGCAAGGCCGTTATTATCTGCATGTTGGGCCGTACAAGCTTAAAGTGTGGGGATTTGGGAAGATTCCGTTTGATGATTATGTGATCAGGGATCAAACATATTCGTTTTCTATTGGTGCCTATACTCTGCCGGTGGCTTGGACCATTGAAGAGGTACACGCGGCGCGGCAAACTGAGTTGACCCTTGAAAAAAAGGAAGCGACAGAGTTGGGAATTAAACTGGCCCGGGACAAAATGGCTGCCAAGCTCCCGGAGGATGCTCAGATCGTGGAAGAAAACATTTTGAAAAAGAGCCTTGATAGTGGTAAAGTGTATATTAAGATACATTATAGTGTGATTGAGGAAATCTCAATGGCAAAATACACCAGTCAAGGAGAATGAGGCTTTGCAAAACCAACTGGAACAGTACATTTTACCTATTGTGACATCTGAAGAGGAACAAATTTTATTTGGACCACAAGACCGTTTTATTCACAACATAGAAGATGCGTTCCAGACCCAGGTGCTTGTTCGTAACGGGCAAGTGACACTAACGGGACAGAGTGACAATGTTCAGGCAGCCGTCTCCATGCTTGAAGAGCTCTTAAAATTGATTCGTAAAGGATACACGCTGACTGACAGGGATATTTTATATGCTATTCAATTAGCCCAAGAGGGACTCATTGATCAGCTCAGCGAGTTGTTTGAGGAAGAAATCACCAAAACCTATAAAGGAAAACCCATCCGGGTCAAAACATTGGGGCAGAGACATTACGTCTCAGCCATTCACAAACATGATATTGTCTTCGGGATTGGCCCCGCTGGAACAGGAAAAACCTATTTGGCCGTTGTCTTGGCCACCCACTATTTGAAGAAGGGGCTGGTTAAGCGCATCGTGCTGACCAGACCTGCCGTGGAAGCTGGAGAAAACTTGGGTTTTCTGCCCGGGGACCTGCAGGAGAAGGTGGACCCCTATCTTCGGCCGCTGTACGATGCCCTTCATGATGTGCTGGGTGTGGAACAAGTGCTCAGATATCTGGAAAGGGGAACGATTGAGATCGCCCCGTTAGCCTATATGCGTGGCAGAACCCTTGATGATTCATTTGTCATCTTGGATGAAGCCCAAAATACCACGCCTGAACAAATGAAAATGTTTTTAACCCGGCTTGGTTTTGGATCTAAAATGGTCATTACAGGCGACCGCACCCAAATTGACTTGCCAAAAGGAAAAAAATCTGGATTGATTGAAGCGGAAGGACTGCTGCGAGACGTTGATGGCTTATGTTTTATTTATCTTCAGCAGGCGGACGTCGTACGTCATCCTTTGGTTCAAAAGATTATCGAGGCCTATGATCGTCACGACCGCTGATGATTCGTCTGTGTTTAAGGAGATGTTTCTATGAAAAAGCGTGTAACTGCTGACAAAGATGGCTCGCGCTGGAACCGCTTCTGGAATAAATGGAAAGACCATGGACTAGTGCGAACTGTTTTGTATGTGCTCTTAGGGATCACTTTATTCTTACTCATGATTGGCAACATCGCGCCTGATTTTGTGGAGGTACAGGTGGGATCCCGGGCCGAGCAGGATATTATTTCGCCAGTGACGATTGTGGATGAAGAGGCCACGGAGCGGGCCAGGGAGCGTGCTGCCCGGGATGTTCAGCCTGTTTACGTGATGGATCCGTCTATCACCGAGAACCAGGTGGCCAATTTGGAACGGGCATTTGATGTGATTAAGGAAACATTAAGCAATGATCAATTGTCCCGTGAGGAAAAGCGAAACCAGCTGCAAGAAAGGATCCCTTATGAGTTCAGTGACGAGGCTTATGACATTTTCCTAAATCATTCCGTGGATGAACTGGAAACGTTAATGCAATTTACCCGCAGTATCGTTTATGAAATTATGTATGCCGGGGTGAAGAGTGACACGCTGCCAGCCGCGTTGCAAGAAGTGAACAACTCCTTAATTCTATCCAGCTTGGACAGTGACTTGCGCAAAGTCTCTCAAGAGATGGCCAAAGCCAGCATTGTGCCTAACTTTGTCCTAGACCCTGAGGAAACAGAACGGTTACGCCAGGAAGCACGGGAGCAGGTGCGCCCCATTGAGATTCGCGAAGGCGAGATTATTGTGGCCGAAGGTGACATTGTCACCCATGAGATACACCGTAAGCTGGGGAAAGTGGGGCTGTTAAGTGAATCGGCCAACCTGTATCCTTATCTCGGTCTTGCTTTGTTTATTGGGCTTATTTTAGCTTTTATCGGCTGTTACATTTATTTTAGCGATTTGCCCATCCGCAAAGATAACACGCAGTTTTTGATGTTTATTGTCATTTTTGTTCTTAATGTGATTTTCCTCAAGGTGGTCAGTATTGGGCAAGTATTGGAATATCATGGCATTGGTTTTCTGGCACCAGTGGCCTTTGCTACCATGTCCATGACCATGCTGATTCATCAGCGCATCGCCCTGTTTAGTAGTTTTCTGTTTGGTTTGATTGCCGCTATTATTTTAAACGGGGAAACCACCAGGTACATGGACTTTACCTACGGTCTCGTGGCCATGTTTAGCGGTGCAGCCGGCGCATTTTTCCTGGGAAATGCCACTCGCAAGACAAGCATCTTGCAAGGCGGCTTTGTCGTCTCGGTGGTGACCGCCTGTGCTGTGGTCACCATGATCATGCTGACTCAGTCTCCGTTCGGCTGGTTGGATTTGGCCCAGTACGTTGCCTACGGTCTGATTAGCGGTATTGTGGCATCTGTATTGACCATTGGCATGATGCCGTTCTTTGAAGCTTCTTTCGGCATTTTGTCACCCATGAAATTAATTGAATTGTCCAATCCCAATCAGCCTTTGTTGCGCAAAATTTTATTGGAGGCGCCAGGAACGTATCACCACAGTGTGATGGTGGCCAATCTGGCTGAAGCAGCAGCGGAGGCGGTTGGGGCTAATGGCCTGTTAGCCAGAGTCGGTGCCTACTATCACGATCTGGGTAAAACCAAGCGCCCCCACTTTTTTATAGAGAATCAGCTCAACATGGATAATCCCCATGACAAAATCGCACCTCAACTGAGTGCTACCATTATTACAGCCCATACGCGGGATGGGGCACAGATGCTAAGGGAGCACAAGTTTCCTAAGGCGATATGTGATATAGCTGAACAGCATCATGGGACGACGTTGCTAAAGTATTTTTACCATAAAGCCAAAGAAGAGACGGATAGTCAAGTAAATGAAAGTGATTTTAGGTATGACGGCCCCAAAGCACAGTTTAAGGAATCGGCCATTGTGGGCATTGCCGACAGTGTGGAAGCTGCTGTGCGCTCATTGTCTAAACCGTCTCCTGAGCGAATTGAAAATATTGTCAGACAGATCATTAAGGACCGGCTCGAAGACGGCCAGTTTAATGAATGTGACTTGACTTTAAAGGAATTGGATACCATTGCCAGAGTGATTTGTGAAACATTAAAAGGGATTTTTCACTCCCGCATTGAATACCCGGATGAGGTGGATAAAGTTATTAAGAAAACACACCATAAAGGAAAAGGCGACAAACAAGTTTCAAAACTGCCAAAGGTGGAAAATCAATCATGATTGATGTACAGGTACAGGATCAACATCATTTGCTTGAGGATCAGCATCTCAGTCTGTTGGAGGGGTTGGTGCAAACTGCTGCTCTAGCCCTGAACCTGGGAGATGGTGAAGTTTCGGTCACTTTTGTGACAGATGAGGAAATCAGGGAATTGAACCGTGAGTACCGGGACAAAGATCGGCCCACCGATGTGCTTTCCTTTCCCATGTATGAAAAAGAGGAATGGCCCCGCCTGTTTGAGGATGACGAATACTTAATATTGGGTGATATTATCATTTCCGTGCCCCGTGCCAAGGAACAGGCTGAAGAGCTGGGGCACTCATTTGAACGGGAACTGGGTTTTCTTCTTGTTCACGGTTTATTACATCTGGTCGGTTATGACCATGACAATGACCAACATGCAGAGCGTATGTTCCAGCTTCAAGAAGAAATTTTAAACGCACACCACTTGTTCAGGTGAAAAAAGATGCCTCAGGCCAAACGCACCAAACGGTTGTCTCAAAGTTTCAAATATGCCTTTCACGGTATTGCCTATGTGCTGATGAGTCAGCGGAACATGAAAATTCATTTCGCCATGGCCTCGCTGATTTTGATTCTGGCCTTAGTTTTAGATGTTCCTCTATCCCAGTTTCTCTGGGTTATTTTTTCTATTTTTTTCGTGTTATGCATGGAAACACTAAACACAGCCATTGAAAGGACCGTCGATTTAGTCACCACCGAGTATCATCCTCTAGCCAAGCTGGCCAAAGATGTCGCTGCAGGCGTGGTTTTATTTGCCGCCCTGTTTGCCGTGGTGACCGGATTGATTGTTTTTACCGAACCTTTGTTGTCTGTGGCAGGCGTTCAACTTCCCTTTCCTATTGAGCATATGACCATTGTGGCTATATTATGCTTCCTCATCGCTGTGTTTCTCTTCAGCTTAAGAAAGGCAGGGAAAAAAGATGGATAAAGATCAATTGATTGCCCAGGCCGCGGTGGCTAGGGGTAACGCCTATGTTCCTTATTCCCGGTTTCCTGTAGGAGCCGCCCTCTTAACGTCTACCGGGCATGTGGTACTCGGCTGTAACATTGAAAATGCCTCCTATGGCTTAACCAACTGTGCGGAGCGCACCGCCATATTCAAGGCCGTCTCAAATGCCCGGACAGAGGCTGACCTCACCTTTAAAGCGATTGCCATCATTGCTGATACAGAGCGGCCTGTTTCCCCTTGCGGAGCTTGCCGGCAGGTGCTGGCCGAATTTTGTGATCCGGATATGCCTGTTTATTTAGCGAACGTTAAAGGTGAACAAATCGAAACGACGGTAGGGGAACTGCTCCCGATCCATTTCAAACAGAGCGATCTCCGTTAAGACTAAAAGTTGGAGGTTAGTCTATGAGTGAAGACGTTTTCCGTTCTGGATTTGTGGCTCTGATCGGCCGTCCCAATGTGGGCAAATCGACATTGATGAATCATATCATTGGGCAAAAAGTGGCTATTATGTCAGACAAACCCCAAACGACGCGCAATAAGATCCAGGGGATCTATACCTCTTCCGCAGGACAGATCATCTTTGTAGATACACCCGGTATCCATAAACCTAAAACCAAGCTGGGCGATTATATGGTCACGATTGCCCACAACACGTTGAGGGAAGTGGATGTAATCTTGTTTCTGGTGGATGCCAAGGAAGGGATGGGACCAGGGGATCAATGGATTATCAATCAATTGAAAGAAATCAGCACCCCTGTTTTTTTGGTCGTCAATAAGATTGACCTTGTTCATCCTGATGAACTGCTGCCTCTAATTGAACAATACGCAGCACTTCATCATTTTAAAGAAGTCATTCCTGTTTCTGCTTTGCAAGGCAATAACACTTCCCGGCTGGTAGAGCAGATTATAGCCTATTTACCGGAAGGACCGCAGTATTATCCCAGTGATCAGGTGACTGACCATCCCGAGAGGTTTATTGTGGCAGAATTGATCCGGGAAAAAGTACTTCAGCTCACACATGAGGAAATTCCCCATTCCATTGCGGTGGATATTGAAGAAATTAAACGGCGGGATGAAAGGGGAACGGTGTTTGTATCGGCTGTGATCTACACAGAGCGGGATTCACAGAAAAAAATCATTATCGGAAAAGAGGGGCGGATGTTGAAAGAGATCGGCACCCGGGCCAGACAAGAGATTGAGGCCTTATTAGGGAGTAAAATTTTCCTTGACCTGTGGGTCAAAGTGAAAAAGGACTGGCGCAACAAGATGAATCAGTTGCGTCTCTTCGGCTATCATGAACGGGATTACTAATTGCTAATCATTTCATGGCATAGGGTGATACAGGTGAGAGAAGCTATTGGGTAGCAGGGTATTGTCTTGAATGCATGGATTCAAATTTAGGGAGGAGAGCACTGCCATGCGCCAAATTTTCTGGAACGTGTTCGCTGCTACCGGAAATATTGAGGCTTATCTCTTGTATAAAGAATATGAGACACTCCAGCAAGGTAAAGAGAAGGAAGAGGTTAAGTTGACTGAAAAACAGGAGCATATGGAAGCCAATCATATGTAAGAGGTATGTCAAAAAAACCTTGGACAGTTAAGCTTATCTCACCTGTTTTGCCATTCTGACCAAAAAGCAGGTGGCAAGAATGTTGTTAAAAGCAGAAGGGATCGTAATCCGCTCCAGGGATTACGGTGAAGCCAACAAGATTATGACGTTATATACAAAAGAATATGGAAAACTCTCCTTAATGGCCAGAGGGGCGAAAAAACCAAAAAGTCGCCTCTCTTCTATTGCCCAGTTGTTTACACACGGCCAATACTTGTTTTTTCGCGGTTCTCCCCGGACCATGGGTACATTGTCACAAGGGGAGATTTTGGATTCTTTTCGGGAACTGCGTCAAGATTTGGTCAAAACAGCTTATGCGGCCTATATGGCTGAGCTGGTGGATAAACTGATAGATGAAGAGGAAGTACCGCCCGCCCTGTTTCCGTTGTTGACCACTGTTTTCCAACACCTGAATGAGGGGAAGGACCCCGAGATTTTAGCCCGGTTGTTTGAGCTGAAAATATTGGTCATGGCAGGTTATAAACCGGAAGTGGACCGGTGCGTGGTTTGCCATGGCACTGAAGGTTCTTTCTCTTTTAGCGTTCAGGAAGGGGGATATCTTTGTCAGCGGTGTCAGCATGCTGATCCCCAAGCACTCCACCTGCAGACTAATACCTTGAAGCTGATGCGCTTTTTGTATCACTTTGATCCTTTCCGCCTGGGGCGAATCAACGTTAAACCTGAAACCAAGAAAGAGTTGTGTCAAGCCATGTGGCTGTTTATGGACCAGCATACGCCATTGCGCCTCAAGTCCCGTAAGTTCTTGGAACAAATGGGGCGCTTTTGGAACTGATTGACATGGTGGCAAAGAAGCAGTATGATATATAACAGTATCATCCTTTTGTTACATGTATATATATGGAACCTGCGATGAAGGAAGTGGCGCTCCTGAGCATGGTTGAAAAAGAGGATGGGTGAGCCGGAACCTGCTCCCCATCAAGTAGGGTGGAACCGCGGGATAAACTCTCGTCCCTAGTCTTTGGACTGGGTATGAGGGTTTTTATTTTGTTCACAGATGGAGGTGTGCATTATGCATGTTCAAGACATGATTCTGACTTTGCAGCAGTTTTGGGGTGAACACAAATGCGTCATCGCCCAGCCTTATGATGTGGAAAAAGGGGCGGGGACGATGAATCCGATGACCTTTTTGCGCTGCATCGGTCCCGAACCGTGGAATGTGGCCTATGTGGAACCATCCCGCCGGCCTGTGGATGGCCGCTACGGAGAAAATCCCAACCGTTTGTATCAGCATCACCAATTTCAGGTGATCATGAAACCGTCTCCCGATCATATTCAAGAGCTGTACCTGGACAGTCTCAAAGCACTGGGCATTGATCCTGCCTTGCATGACATTCGTTTTGTGGAGGATAACTGGGAAGCCCCCACATTGGCTGCTTCCGGATTAGGCTGGGAAGTGTGGCTGGATGGCATGGAAATTACCCAATTTACTTACTTCCAGCAAATCGGCGGTCTGGAAGCAAAACCCGTGTCGGTGGAAATTACGTATGGTTTGGAACGTCTTGCTTCTTACCTGCAAGACAAAGAAAATGTGTTTGATTTGGAATGGATAGATGGCACGACGTACAGAGATATCTTCCAGCAACCGGAATATGAGCATTCCAAATATACCTTTGAAGTGTCGGACAGCAAGGTTTTATTCCAGTTGTTTAACGTTTATGAGCAGGAAGCGAACCGGGCCCTGGAAGAGAAACTGATTTATCCTGCCTATGACTATGTGTTGAAATGCTCCCATACGTTTAACCTTCTGGATGCCAGGGGCGCCATCAGCGTGACAGAGCGGACCGGTTATATCGGCCGCGTGCGTCAGTTGGCCAGAGCGTGTGCCAAGGCCTATTACGAGGAAAGGGCGCGCCTTGGTTTCCCGTTGTTAAAAGCTGAAGTTGACAAGGGGGGTTCAGCATGAGCCAACAAGATATTTTAGTGGAGATTGGTTTGGAGGAGATTCCGGCCCGTTTTGCCGAAGAAGCGAGACAGCAACTGGGTCAGCGTGTATCGGAGTGGCTAACAGAACAGCGTATTGCTTACCGGCAGATCACATCCTTTGCTACACCGCGCCGTTTAGCGGTATTGGTTGAGGGAGTGGCCGGGAAGCAGGAAGATCAAATTGAGGTGGCCAAAGGCCCGGCCAAAAAGATTGCCTTGGATGAAGAAGGTAACTGGACCAAAGCAGCACTGGGCTTTGCCCGTTCCCAAGGGGTCGAACCCAACGATTTATATGTGGACACCCACAAAGGAACCGAGTATTTGTTTGTCAAAAAGCACATTAGCGGACAACCGACCAAAGCACTGTTGCCTCATCTCAAAAGCGTGATTGAGAGCATGAGTTTTCCCAAAAATATGCGCTGGGGTGCTTATGACTTTACTTTTGTTCGCCCCATCCGCTGGATCGTGGCATTGTACGGCCAGGAGGTGATTCCCTTTGAAATCACCGGGGTTAAGACCAGTAACCATTCATGGGGTCACCGCTTTTTAAGCGGGAAGGTGACAATCGAAGACCCAGCCAGCTATGTCCAAGTGATGAAGCAACATTATGTGCTGGTTAATCCGGAGGAAAGGAAAGAAGCGATTGTCCAAGGGCTGCACCAACTGGAAGAAGAGCATGGCTGGCAGATTCCTATTGATCACGAACTTTTGGAAGAGGTCACCTATCTGGTTGAATATCCGACGGCGGTTTGGGGCACGTTTGACCAGTCTTTCCTTGATATCCCGGACGAGGTATTGATAACATCGATGAAAGAGCACCAGCGCTATTTTCCGGTGAAAGACCAGCAAGGCAAGCTGTTACCGTACTTTGTCACCATCCGCAATGGAAAAGCGGATCAAGACGGCATCGTGATCAAAGGGAATGAAAAAGTGTTGAGAGCCCGCCTGGCGGATGCCCGATTCTTCTATGAAGAGGATAAAAAACTGGATCTTGAAGATGCTTTGTCTAAGCTGGAAAATGTGGTTTTTCATGAAAAGCTGGGTACCATCGGAGACAAAGTGAGACGTGTCAAGGGTTTGGCCCTGGAGCTTGCTGAGATGTTGAAGCTGGCTGAGCCTGTTAAACAGCACGTCAGCCGGGCTGCGGACATTTGCAAATTTGACCTTGTCACTCAAATGGTATATGAATTCCCTGAATTGCAAGGGAAAATGGGGGAAGAATACGCCACTCTGGCTGGTGAAGAAAAACAAGTGGCCAAAGCCATTTTTGAGCACTACCTGCCCCGGTTCAGCGGTGATCAGCTGCCAGAAAGCGATGTGGGTGCGGTATTAGCCATTGCTGACAAGCTTGATTCTGTCTCCAGTTTCTTTGGTATCGGCCTTGTTCCCTCCGGATCTCAGGATCCGTATGGTTTGCGCCGTCAAGCAGCAGGCATTGTGGCCATTGTTTTGGCACGCAAATGGCCTTTCTCATTGACAAGATTATTCAACCTGGGCGTTGGGATTTTGGAACAGCGTCAGCTGCTCGAACGCTCCCGGGATAAGGTGATGCAGGATTTAGAGGCATTCTTCAAACTGCGTGTGAAAAACCGCATGCAGGAAGAAGGACTGCGCTATGATATCATAGATGCGTTGTTGGCGGCCGATGATGATGATCTTGTGGCCATGTTTGAAAAAGGAATGATACTGTCAACTGAAATAGAAAAAGAGGATTTCAAGCCACACGTTGAAGCATTGACTCGGGTGACCAACATCGCCAAGAAACTGGAGCGCCCGCTGGAAACTATTCAAACAGATTTGTTTGAACAGGAAGAAGAACAGCTGCTCTATACCCGCTATCGGGAAGTTGAAGAACAGGTGGAGCGTCTTGCGGAAAAACGGGAATGGGACCGGGTGCTTCAGGCCCTGTTTGAGCTAAAGGAACCCATTGACCGTTATTTTGAACAGGTGATGGTGATGGTGGATCAAGAAAACATTCGCTACAACCGGCTTAATATGCTGGCTTCCATTGCCCGGATCATTAACCGCTATGCCGACTTCGGACAGCTTGTGTTTCCAACCAAATCATAATGTAAAAAAACCGGTTAGGTGCAGCTAACCGGTTTTTAACTCTGTGAGGGTTTGCAACATCTGTTCCAGATACAGTGAGGGCTGTTGATCCTCATCGCTTTCTCGCAAGTGGAGGACGATGGGGGGAATGGGTTCCTCCAGTTGTTCGGCAAACTTTAAGAGTTCTGGAATATGATCGGAACGGAACGGAATGTTATTGCTTCCAGCTGTGTCACCCCAGGACAGGCTGTCGCAAAGGTGAATAAGCTGTACGTGATCACGGATTTGTTCATAAAACTCAAGCCAATCAACAGGAGCAGTCAGGATCTCTTCTTCTGTCGCTGCTGCAAACACACTGCGGGAACGCTTCATGTAGTGCAGTACATTGGTTGAAATCCGGGCATTCCCGGTGTGAAAACACAAGCCAATACCTGTTTGTTCCGCTATTTTTAACAGGTGGCGCGGAGTGCGCAGGGCAGGATAAATTTTGGCTTGTCCCGGTTCAAAGTAGTGGGGACCTCCCATGGGCACATTTTCAATCAGCAGCGGGAGATGATGCTGATCTGCCACTGCCTTAATTTGTGTGCATGTGTGGATAATATTTTCCACCCAGACTTCTTTGAAGTCATACAATGCTTTGAAGTCACCGGGTTTGGTTTCAAAGTACTCAAAAATCTCCCCCAAGGCCACCGCTTTTGTCTCCAAAATAATAAACGGCCGGGAATCCTCGAACGCGCTGCCCAGTGTGTCCAACAACTGAGTTAAACTGTCCATGTCCACAGCTCGATGTCCGAGATGAAACACCTGGGGCAGCCGGACAGCAATAGGTCTAACCTGGGTCATTTTCATCATATCCCGCAGTTCATCAGCCGTATAATCCACGTGCACGAGTTCTAGCGTTACCTGTTTGATCCCTTTGTCGTAAATTTTTCTTAAAGCGTGGTAATCAAAGGAGCTGAGTACTCCAAGCCGTCCTTTAAACAACATGGGCATCACCTCTTCAGGGGTGGTGTAAATATCTGTTCCAGTTAAATGATAACCTTCAATTGTATTATAGCTTAGTTTGCACTGGATACCTGAAACTAAGAATAGCAAGTGCTTTCTTAACATTGCTATAATTACTATTGTTCGGGGAGGAAAAGACTTGAATCCTGCTATCCGAACAGATAGTATTATTTTAGACGACTAAGTCACCTGGTAACAGGTTTTTGACCCACTTTGCAGTGGTTGGTTTAGAGAAAAGGTGGTGAACAATCATCGAACTAACAGACCGTCAGGAAAAAATTATTCAAATTGTAAAAGATGAGGGGCCGATCACCGGTGAAAGCATCGCCGAGAAGCTAAACGTCACCCGTGCCACCTTAAGGCCGGATTTGGCCATTTTGACCATGGCCGGCATTCTGGATGCCCGTCCCCGGGTGGGTTATTTTTACACTGGCAAAACGACGATGCAAGCCATCGGGGAAAGTATTAAAAATAAACGAGTGAAAGATTACAAGTCGGTTCCCATTTTGGTCAAAGAAAACACATCCGTCTATGATGCCATTTGCACAATGTTTCTGGAGGATGTGGGCACCCTGTTTGTGGTCAACGAGCAGAACGATTTGGTTGGCGTGGTGTCCCGCAAAGATCTTTTACGTTCAGCCATTGGCAAACAGAATTTGGAAGATGTTCCGGTCAGCATCATTATGACACGTATGCCTAATATTATTCTAACCTATCCCGATGAAACCTTACATGAAGCAGCATCAAAACTGATCCGCTACCAGATTGATGCTTTGCCTGTCGTCAGGCCGAAACAAGGGAAGGATGGCAGTCAAACGGAGACAAAGTATGAAATTATAGGACGCATCACCAAAACAACCATTACCCGGGCCTATGTAGACTTAGGCAATGAAGAGTTATAAGGAGGTTATGATGAAAAGCTTAAACGGCAAACCGAAAGTTTATATTGTCTCAGACTCTGTGGGCGAAACAGCGGAGCTGGTCACCAAGGCGGCCGCCAGCCAGTTTGATTTGTCCCAAATCGAATTACGCCGGATTCCCTATGTGGAAGATGTGGCCACCATTAATGAAGTGATTAGCATGGCTAAAGACTCGGAGGCCGTGATTGTCTTTACCCTTGTTGTTCCTGAATTGCGAGAATATCTGCTAACTGAAGCGAAAAAGGCTCATGTGAAAGCGATTGATATTATGGGTCCCATGATTGATGGGTTGCAGGTTCTGTTTAGAGATCCGCCCCGTTTCCGTCCGGGCATGGTCCATCAATTGGACGAAGACTATTTCCGTAAAGTGGAGGCGATTGAATTTGCCGTAAAATACGATGATGGGCGGGACCCGCGGGGATTGTTGCGGGCCGATGTGATTCTCATCGGAGTCTCACGCACCTCAAAAACCCCTCTGTCTATGTATTTGGCCCATAAGCGGGTTAAAGCGGCCAATGTACCCTTGGTGCCGGAGGTGGCGCCGCCTGAAGAGTTATTTAAAGTGGACCCTGAACGCTGTGTCGGTCTGACCATTACGCCTGAGAAACTGATTGAAATTCGTTCGGAGCGGCTAAAGTCACTCGGCCTCGAAGTTCAAGCCAATTACGCCAAACTGGAGCGGATTAAAGCAGAGCTGGCTTATGCACAGCAGGTGATGGAGAGAATTGGCTGCCAGGTGATCGATGTTTCCAATAAAGCTGTGGAAGAAACAGCCAACATCATACTGGAGAAATTGCGCAAGCCTTAAGAACCCAAGGTTCTTTAGGCTTGTTTTTTTAGATTTTTTTGCAAAAAAAGAAGGAATGTCAGCCATGATAGAGAATAAAATGGTGAAAGAACCACATTAGGAACATAAAAAATAAAAAAGTCAAGTTTTTTTTTAGGATAAGGTGGTTAAGATAATAAAAAAACAAAATGTCAAGCTATATTTTTTGACAGAATACGACAAAATTCGAATTATTAAAACATATTTTTTAGGGAAGGATTTTTGGTGTTTATGTAGAATAGGAGATTATGGCGATTTTTTGACAGACATACTGTTTTGTATGTATAGGGTTGACGCATATGTATAAGCCAATCTCCGAAGAGACAATCCAGCACATTTTGAGCCAGGTTGATCTGGTTGAGTTAGCAGGTGAGTACGTCCAGCTAAAAAAAAGCGGTAAAAATTTTATGGGGCTGTGCCCCTTCCATTCGGAAAAAACACCGTCTTTTTCTGTTTCCCCTGAAAAGCAAGTCTACCATTGCTTTGGATGCGGGGCGGGTGGAAACGCCATCACTTTTTTAATGGAGATCGAAGGGTTCACCTTTGGGGAAGCTGTCAGGCAGCTTGCGGAAAAAGCAGGCGTACCTGTACAAATCAGTGACACCGCTCCTGTTCAGAACAAACGGAAGCAGGAAGAGAAAACATGGATGTTGAAGGCTCATCGCCTGATGGCTCAACTTTATCATCATATTCTCCTGGAACGTAAGGAAGGTCAGGAAGCACTCCGTTATCTTCAACAAAGAGGGTTTAACGAGGAAACGATCAAGACGTTTCAATTGGGCTACGCCCCGGATTCATGGGACTTTGTAACCCGGTTTTTAGCTAAACGGAATTTTCCGCTTCCGCTGATGGAGAAGGCTGGATTGCTAGCAAAAGGTGAAGGTGGTGATCGCTATTTTGACCGTTTTCGGGGACGGGTGATGTTCCCCATCTGGGATAACCAGGGGCAAGTGATTGGATTTGGAGGGCGTTTGATTGGGGAAGGACATCCTAAATACCTTAACAGCCCGGAAACCTTAATCTTTCACAAAAGCAAACAGCTTTTTAATTTCCATCGTGCCCGGCAGAACATGCGCCAACATCAGACGGCTGTGCTATTTGAAGGGTACGGTGATGTTTTGTCCGCCTATCAAGCGGGAATATTATATGCAACAGCAACGTTGGGAACTGCCCTTTCTGAGGATCAAGCGCGCCTGCTGCGGCGCAACGCAGAAAAGGTGATTATTTGTTACGACGGAGATGAGGCCGGAATGAATGCGGCCGTCAGGGCGGCTGAGGAGCTTCACCAACAGGGGTGTCTGGTCAAAGTGGCCACAGTGCCGGATGATTTGGATCCGGATGACTATATTCAAACGTTTGGTGCGGAGGCCTTCCGGCGTCAGGTGCTGGATCAAGCCCAATCCCTGACCGCCTTTCAGCTGGAACGGCTAAAGAAAGGCAGGCGCCTCTCTGATGATGGAGAGCGCATGGCCTATATTCAAGATGCCTTGCGCGTCATCAGCCGCTTAAGGCGGGCGGTGGAGCGGGACCATTACTTGCGCCAGCTGGCTGACGAATTCTCATTATCTCTTGATGCCTTGAAAAGGGAGCAGTACCAATTGTACAAACAAGAGCGGCGCAGGCAGCAGGAACAGGGTAAGCAGAACCAAGAAGCAGTGCAAAGGGCAAGTGTATTGCCCGCTGCCACTAAGCTGCAACCAGCCTATATCAACGCCGAACGGCTGCTGCTCGCTTATATGTTGCAAAGCAAAGAGACAGCCAAAGAAGTGGAGCAGCTGGTTGGCAGCCGGTTTAACCAGGAGGAGCATCAGCGGTTGGCCGCCTATCTGTATGCTTTTTACGCTGACGGCCAAGAGGCTGATGTCCGCTTGTTTATATCTACACTGGACGACCGGGAGCTGATCCAGCTGGCCAGCCACCTGTCGTCCATGACGCTTAGTCCTGAACTATCCTCACAAGAGTTGCAGGATTATGTTCAGCAAGTATTAAGATATCCCTATCTTAAGCAGCTTGAACAAAAAGAAGAAGAGAAGAAAAAAGCGGAGCGGCAGGGAGATGTACTTGAAGCCGCCCGCATAGCAATGGAGATTATTGAAATGAAAAAACAGCTTAATCATCTTGTGCCTTCACATGATACTCACACCTCATGGAAGGAGGGAGAATAATGGCAGACCAACAAATTGAACCTCAAGATACCGAGCTGACTCTGGAGCAAGTGAAGGAACAGTTGACAGAATTAGGTAAAAAACGCGGTGTCTTAACATATAAAGAGATTATGGAACGTCTTTCTGGATTTGATCAGGATGCGGATCAAATCGATGAGTTTTATGAATATTTGACTGAACAAGGCATTGAAGTATTGAATGATGTTGAGGAAGATGGGCTTCCTATCGACATTGATGAGGACGACGAATTTAAACTGGATGACGAACTGATTCCACCGGGAATTAAAATTAACGATCCGGTGCGCATGTATTTAAAAGAGATTGGGCGCGTTCCCCTTTTATCGGCCGATGAGGAAATTGAACTGGCCAAACGGATTGAACAGGGGGATGAAGAAGCCAAACAGCGGCTTGCTGAAGCCAACCTGCGCCTTGTGGTCAGTATCGCCAAGCGTTATGTAGGGCGCGGCATGCTCTTTCTGGACTTGATCCAGGAAGGAAACATGGGGCTGATTAAAGCCGTTGAAAAATTTGATTACCGCAAGGGCTACAAATTCAGCACCTACGCCACCTGGTGGATTCGCCAAGCGATTACCCGCGCCATTGCTGACCAGGCCCGGACCATTCGCATTCCAGTGCACATGGTGGAAACCATCAACAAACTCATTCGTGTCCAGCGTCAATTGCTTCAAGATTTAGGCCGTGAGCCCACGCCAGAAGAGATTGCCGAAAAAATGGACTTCACGCCGGAAAAAGTACGGGAGATTCTCAAAATCGCACAAGAACCTGTCTCGCTGGAAACCCCGATTGGGGAAGAAGACGATTCCCATCTGGGCGATTTTATCGAAGACCAGGATGCACTGGCACCCTCAGATGCTGCAGCATATGAGCTGCTTAAAGAGCAACTGGAAGATGTGCTGGATACCTTAACGGACCGTGAAGAAAATGTGCTTCGCTTGCGGTTTGGTTTGGATGACGGGCGGACACGCACATTGGAAGAAGTGGGCAAAGTATTTGGTGTAACCCGGGAGCGGATCCGCCAAATTGAAGCCAAAGCCCTGCGCAAACTGCGTCACCCCAGCCGCAGCAAGCGTTTAAAAGACTTTCTGGAGTAAGTTTTTGCTGGAATTAGCGCTATTTACTCTTATCACTTTCAAGGTTTACGCTTTCTCTTGACTATGCTCTATTCCCAGTGTTGGGAGTAGGGCTTTCTTTTTTATGAAAGGATATCTTTTTTTCCTATTTTAGCCGCTTTTAAGCAGGATTGCAAATCAAATATATTTATATATAATAAAAATTTAACCTAAAACGAATATTCTTGCAAATAATAACGAGGAATGATTATAATAAATTTAGAGTGTGCGGACCACAAATGAAAGCGCATACAATATGTGGCGAGGGGGAAAGCGCATGCATTTTGAGCTCAATCAAGACCAACAGCTCCTGTTGAGAATGATTCGCGAGTTTGCCGAACAGGAGGTGGCTCCCGGAGCTGAATACCGGGATAAGCACCGGCTGTTCCCCAAGGAAATTTTTGATAAACTGGGTGAGCTGGGGCTTTTAGGTCTGCCGTTTCCTGAGGAGTATGGGGGCGGGGGAGCTGATACGATCAGCTTTTGCATCGTTGTGGAAGAGCTAAGCCGGGCATGCGGGTCGACAGGAATCACCTATTCAGCCCATGTCTCCTTAGGAGGTGCACCTATTCATCTGTTTGGCACCAAGGAACAAAAAGAAAAATATCTGACCCCTTTATGTACTGGTGAGTATCTGGGGGCTTTTGGTTTAACCGAACCGAACGCTGGCTCAGATGCGGGAGGGACCCGGACTACAGCCAAACAAGAGGGTGGTGAATGGGTGATTAATGGGAACAAGTGCTATATTACCAATGCCAGTTATGCCAAGAATTTGGCTTTGACCGCTGTGACCGGGGAAAAAGACGGCAAGAAGGAAATTACGGCCTTTATCGTGCCTACTATTGCCAAAGGATTTACAGTGATTGACAACTATGAAAAAATGGGACTGCATGCTTCAAACACCACAGAACTGGTCTTGGAGGGTGTAAGGGTGCCAGATGAGAATATTTTAGGTAAACGGGGTGAAGGGTTTAAACAATTTCTCGTCACTTTGGACGGCGGGCGAATCGGGATTGGAGCCATGGCTGTGGGCATCGCCCAGGCTGCTTATGACAAAGCGTTGCAGTATGCCAAGGAAAGAGTCCAATTTGGCCGCTCCATCTCAAAATTTCAAGCCATTCAACATAAGCTGGCTGACATGGCCATGAACATTGAGCTGGCCCGGTTGATGGTCTATAAAGCAGCGTGGTTAAAGGATCAGGGGAAAAATTTTACCAAAGAGGCTTCCATGGCCAAACTATTTGCTTCTGAGATATGCATGCAAGTATGCAATCAAGCGGTGCAAATCCACGGAGGCAATGGTTACATGCGCGATTATCATGTGGAGCGTTATTTCCGGGATGCCAAGCTGTTGGAGATTGGAGAAGGCACTTCTGAAATTCAACGCAATATTATTGCCCGTGAAATTGGTTGTTGATTAGTCATAACAAATTCTGAGCGATTGCTCACTCGATGCAACTAAGTGCAGGTTGCTAAAATAAAGAAGCAAAAGTGGATAGAATGATAAGGACATGGTATAATTTTCAGTTGTGAGGATTTTTTAATGAACAAGGAGGAATTGTGGCAGTGAACCCGATTAAAGTGTTTTTTACCATTTTTGCTTTGGGATTAGGTTTAGCCATTGTCCTGGGTATTATCGGGCTGCAGCAAGGGGACTTGGCTGAAGAAGAAAATGGGGCACAGGAAGATGTGGTCGCTTTAGATCTTCCAGCTTCTTTTGATGGGTGTTTGGCCTGTCATGGACAAAACCTAGAAGGTGTTTCCGGTCCTTCACTGATCGATATTGATTTAAGTAAAGAGGAAATCATTGCTGTGTTAGAAAATGGCCAAGGGGCTATGCCTGCTCAGACCCATCTAAGTGCCGAAGAGATGGAGGAGATTGCCGACTATCTCGTTTCTCTCGACTTTGAAGAGAGTGAAGGGGAGCAGGAATAACAAGAGGGAACAGGAATTTTTTTCTGCCATTCCCTGTGATGTATTTAAAAATATGACCGGAATAAGAGAACTTCTTCTCAGAAGAGGTTCTCTTTTCGCTAAGAAGGGGATACATATGAGTAACCAACAACCGTTATCCAGACGCTTGGCTGCTGTGGCCAGCTTCATTCCTATTGGGGCCCGGATCGCCGATATTGGCACAGACCATGCTTACCTGCCGGTCTATCTCGCCTTGGAAGGCAAAATCAGTACAGCAGTGGCAGGGGACGTCAACGAGGGTCCTATCGCTGCTGCCCAAGCCCATGTGCAGCAGTATCAATTAGAGAGTGTGATTGATGTCAGGCGGGGAGATGGACTGGATGTTATCGCTCCTGGGGAAGTGGATGTGGTTGTCATCGCTGGTATGGGCGGTTCCTTGATGTGTGAGATTTTAAGCAAGGGACATGATCAGTTGAATGGTGTGCGCCGTCTGGTTGTACAACCCAATATTTCGGCCCATCTGCTGCGTTTGTGGATGCTGGAGCATGACTGGGAATTGAAAGGAGAGAAAATCGTAGCTGAAAACGGCAAGCATTATGAAATTTTGATGGCCGAACCCGGTGATGGTGAGGCCCCTTATGCAGGGCTCAGTTCACAACAGAAAGCGCAGGCCATTTTGATGGGCCCATTCCTGCTGGCGGAAAAAAACGAGGCCTTTCAAGACAAATGGCAGCAGGAATATGAACAAAGAAAGCGCATCTTATCCTCTCTGAAAAAATCGGAGAGTGAAACAAGCAAAGATAAAAGGGAGTATATTGAGCAGGAATTACGACTGATTGAAGGAGGGATTGGTTAATGAGTGTTCACGCCCAAACTGTGATACAGTGGCTTGAACAGTTTGCACCTAAATCTCTGGCAGTGGAGAAAGATCCCATTGGCTTACAAATCGGCACTTTAAACAAGAAAGTTAACAAAGTCCTGATCACATTGGATGTTACCCCCGCTGTTGTGGAGGAGGCTATAGCCAAAGGAGCAGGGCTGATCATCGCTCATCATCCTCCCGTGTTTCGGCCATTAGCCCATTTGCGGACCGACTTGCCACAAGGCAAGGTGCTGGCCCGTCTCTTGCAACATGACATTGCGGTCTATGCCGCCCATACCAATCTTGATGTGGCTCCAGGTGGACTAAATGATTGGCTTGCTCAACGCTTGGAACTTTCAGATGTGGAAGTGTTGGCCCCGACCCAGCATGAAACGTTGAAGAAGTTAATGGTATTTGTTCCGCGCGATCACGAGGCACAGGTACGACAGGCCCTGGGAGATGCAGGAGCCGGGCATATTGGCAATTATAGCCACTGTACGTTTAGAACGGACGGTATCGGCACATTTAAGCCTGGAGAAGGGACCAATCCGTTTATAGGCAGCCAAGGGGAAATTGAGCAGGTGGAAGAGGTGAAAATAGAGACTATTTTCCCTGCTTCCATTGAGAAACAAGTGATCCAAGCCATGATTAAAGCACACCCCTATGAAGAGGTCGCCTACGATATCTATCAACTTGATCAGCCTGGTGAAGCGCGGGGCTTGGGACGGATCGGTTATCTCAAACAGGAAATCAGCTTGCAGGCTTTTGCAGCCCAGGTGAAAGAGGCGTTTGATGTTCCGTTTTGCCGCGTTGTTGGTCCGTTGGATGCTCCCGTTAAAAAAGTGGCCGTGCTTGGAGGGGATGGAAATAAATATGTACAGCAGGCCTTGTTTAAAGGGGCCGATGTTTTGGTCACTGGTGATGTTTATTTCCATACCGCTCAAGATGCGCTTATGGCCGGACTGAAGCTGGTGGACCCCGGGCATCATGCCGAGAAAGTCATGATCAGAGGTCTGCAGCAAGTTTTAACGGAAAAGGCCAAGGAACACAAAGTCAGTGTGGACATTCTCTCCTCCGAAGTCAATACGGACCCCTTCCAAATGATTTAATACAGTTACTGATTTTGATGCAGTGCTTCCAAACTGCATCTTTTTTTTAAGTCGATATTTCGGTATACTAAATAATATCGGAGGAGAGAAACGATGGGGAAAAGTTTGAATCAGGCAGAAATTGAGGCGCTTGAGGAAGGCGGCTCAAAGGCTATTCGCAAAAAAATTTTGCAGCTGGCCGGACCTTCTTTAACTGAAATGGTTCTGCTCAATGTGGTGCAGCTGATTAACATGATGATGGTGGGCAGAGTAGGTCCTGAAGCAGTGGCTGCTGTCGGACTCACGATTCAACCTGTATTTCTTGCTTTAGCTGTTTTTATGGCCTTAAACGTGGGCACAACGGCAGTGATTGCCAGGGCGATCGGTGCAGGCGAATACAAGGAGGCTAACCTGGCAGCACAGCAGGCTTTTTTGCTGAATACCATCTTATCTGTGATTGTGATCAGCATCATGTTTCCCCTTAGTGAACAGATATTGGTGTTGATGGGAGCGGCGCCGGAAGTATTGGTGGACGGTGTGCTCTATGCCCAAATTATTTTTGCCTCGTTGGGATTCTTCAGTTTTTCCATGGGGCTTGCCGCCATCTTGCGCGGGGCAGGTGACACACGGACACCGATGAAAGTGAATGTGGCGGCCAATATGCTGGTTATCCTGGTTGGATTCCCCCTTATATATGGGTATTTTGGCTTTCCGGCTTTGGGAGTGGTTGGAGCGGCCATCGCAACCGCCTTGGCCCGCTTAGCGGCTACTGTTGCTTTTTTGCTCGTTTTGTTTGGGGGTAAAGGTGACATCCGCTTAGTTTGGAGCAATCTGTTCCGTGTTGTCCCACAGACTATGAAACGGATTATACACGTGGGTCTCCCTGCAGCTGGAGAACAGTTTGTCTTGCGTGCCGGACAAATCATATTTGCCAGGGTAGTTGCTTACTTGGGCACGGTTGCTTTTGCAGCTCACCAAATTTGTTTCACTGTACTGGGTATGACGTTTATGCCAGGAATGGCTTTTGCCGTAGCGGCCACTACCTTGGTAGGGCAAGGTTTGGGCGCCCAAAAGCCGGATTTGGCTGAACGGTTTGGCTGGGAAACCCGGAAACTGGGGATGATTGTCTCAGGAAGTATTGGACTGTGTTTTATTCTTTTTGCTCCCTACATTATGATGGCTTTTACTGCCGACGGTGAAGTGATTAAGGAAGGAACCAATGCATTGCGCATTATTGGGGCGGTCCAAGTGGCTCAGTCCACTCAGTTTATTTTGGCCGGTGCCCTCAGAGGGGCAGGGGATACGAAGTACCCCCTGTATGCGATGATGGTCGGTGTATGGGGATTCCGAGTGGTGCTGTGTTTGGTGTTTGTCTTTCTTTTGGAGTGGGGACTCGCTGGGGCGTGGTTAGCCGTTGCTGTTGATCAGATCATCCGTTCTTTTCTGATTATCAAACGTTTTAAAGGGGGGGAGTGGAAGACAACCCAAGTGTGACCCTTATTCTCCCTGAGCAGCATGTTTCCGTTTACGGGGCTTGGGCAGGATGCGGCTAAGATTAAGCCGCCGTTTTGGTTGCCATGTGTCTGGGTTTTCAGGATCATATTGTTCCAGGTATTGAATCACTTCATTGGTCACTTGAGTGGGAGTGGAGGCACCGGAAGTGACACCGACGACTTTCACTCCTTCCAGCCATTCACGCTTGATTTCACTGACATCAGCAACCCGGTAGGCGGGGGTGCCGGCAATTTCTTCAGACACCTGAGCCAGACGATTGGAGTTGTTGCTCTTGGGGTCTCCAACCACAATTGTTAGATCACATAGTTTGGCCTGTTCAGCAACAGCTTCCTGACGCACTTGTGTGGCCAGGCAAATTTCGTTGTTGAGTTCTGCATGAGGGTATTTTTCCAGTACTTTATCCATGATCTCCTTGACATCCCATTGACTCATTGTTGTCTGGTTTGTAACCAAAATTTTGTCACTGTTCAGATCCAGTTTTTCCACTTCTTCAACCGAATCAATGAGCACCACATCCTGGGGGGCCACGCCCATGGCGCCCTCCGGCTCGGGATGTCCTTTTTTACCGATGTAGATAACTTTATAACCTGTGGCTACTTTTTCTCTAATCAAATCATGAGTTTTGGTCACATCAGGGCAGGTGGCGTCTATAATGGTCAGCCCTTTTTCACGGGCAATCCTGCGCACCTCAGGCGAAACGCCGTGAGCAGTAAAAATCACGGTCCCGTGATCGACTTGCTTAATAATCTCCAAACGGTTGGGCCCGTCAAGGGTGATTATGCCCTGTTCTTTGAAAGCATCAACCACATGCTGGTTGTGGACAATCATGCCTATAATATAGACCGGCCGGGGTAAGTCTGGATTAGCCGCTGCTTCGCTGGCCAGTTTCATGGCATCGACGACGCCGTAACAGTACCCCCGGGGAGAAATTTTAATCACTCTCATCAGCAGGACAACTCCTTTGTGCATTATTGTTTTCATCGTACCATGAATTGATGTGAGAGGAAACCCACTCGCTCTCATGCCGGGAAATTGGTCATTTTTTCTATTGATAGCAAAAGTTAATGGGTTGAATGGAGAGGGACAATCATGATATACTGTCAATTGCGCCATAAAACTGAATGATGAAAGTGAGCCGGGCAATCGCAAGTGATCATTGGGATCGCTTGAGGAAAGTCCGGGCACCACAGGGCAGGATGCCAGCTAACGGCTGGTCAGCGCGAGCTGAAGGATAGTGCCACAGAAACATAGACCGCCGATGGACGCACAGGACAACGTCGGCATTAGCACGTCCTGTGCGTCACAGGCAAGGGTGGAAGCGTGAGGTAAGAGCTCACGAGGTCGACTGGCAACTTTCGACCTGGTAAACCCCATCCGGTGCAAGACCAAATAGGGATGAGTTGACCATTGTGTCAACCGCTTTGGCCCGAAGCGTCCCGTGGTTGGTCGCTTGAGCTATACAGCGATGTATAGCCTAGATAGATGATTGCCACTCCATGGTGTGGGAGGCGCAAGCCGCAAAACCACCGGGAGGACAGAACCCGGCTTACAGGCTCACTTTCATCACTGGCTACATACTGACCGTTGATTGTGTAATGCCTTGTTTACAACACAGATCAAAAAAGCCCTTAACAATGGATTTGCCTTGTATTTTTCAAGGGAGTCACTATTGTTAAGGGCTTTTCTATACACACGAAAGGCTTCCGCCAGCTATAAGCTCAGCGAAAGCCAAGTTTGTTCACATACGGTTGTGATACTTACTCTTTCTTTGAAGACAAGACACGGTTGTTAACACGAGGTTCAACAACTTCAATGTTGCCGGTACCGCGAATAAGCTTTCGGGAATAAATTTTTGTCGGTTTTAAAATCTCAACTAGATATTGAATCGCAATCTCCGGATCAACTTGTTCACCACAGGTGTAGCAGTCTAATGCAGCAAAACCTTTTTCAGGATAGGTATGAATGGAAAGATGGCTCTCCGATAAGAGCACCAGCACGGTAGCCCCCTGTGGTTCAAATTGTTTTGCTTGGACTGATAACACTGTTGCTCCACATGCTTCGGCAGCTTCCACCAGGTATTGTTTTAGCTTTTCCGCATGATTGAGCAGATCGAAATCAACACCCCAAGTATCCAGTGCAATATGTCTTCCGAAAGTTGAGTATTCCATCTTTCGGTCCCCTCCCCTAGCTAATGATTTCGTCATAAGGCTAGGACCTACGTCATTCACTTAGAGGAGATGATCCTTGAGTGAATCCTGGTTCCTATTGTTACAAAAAATAAGATAACATGTGTAAGGGTATTGTGCAATAGATTTTTGGATAAATTTTTTGCCCAAAAAAATAATGCAAGATGCAGTGCAACTTTGCATCTTGCCAGTAAGCATGAACCAATCAGTCTTTTAATTATGCTTCAAGGATAAATAATTTTTTAACCAAGCTTTTTAATTGTTCATCAATATCCGCCACTTTTGCTTTGTGTGCTGTGATACGCTGGTCCAACAAGCAATCAATTTCGGCTTTAATTTCGGCAATTTGTGTCTCGATTTTATTTGAATCATACAGTTGCTGTTGAACATATGGGAATGTATCCTCTGAGTAGTAGATAAGCTGTTTTTTGCCGTTTTTTATTTCCGTGATTTTCATAATTTGACCTTGGACGTACTCATATTCAATAATTTCTCCTCTATAAATCCGGTAGCAAATGGCGTTTCCTTTAAACTGCTGTAATGACCTTTGCAAAGCATAGGCGATGTTCCAGTTGTAAACGACAAAATTACCTGTACACTTGAGATAAGACCCCATATTCCGAAAAGCAAGCGGGATCATGCTGTACTCATCATATAGAATACACTCTTTGTCGCCATTTTCAAATATACGTACTTCCGTTTGAATATCGGCCTCCTGTAAGAAATGCATAAACTCTTCAAACTGGGTAAGATTGAGATCAATAAGGATATTTCTGTACTCGGTGGCTATCCTTCGAGCCATAAATGTATCTCTCCTATTTGTAAAAGAATAAATGAGATTTTTTTATTTATTATAACAAATTTACGCTCAACGCTTAAGGGGGGAATCTTGTCGATTAAGCAAATCCGTCGAAAAGAAGCACAGAGATTTGTCTTTGAAGGTCAACTTAGGATAAGATATGATAATGAAGGGTTGGGCAACTTATGTTTAGATTACGACCAGTGGAGGAGTCCTTGATGACAGAAGCTGCAACAATGATCTTATTTGGAGCGACTGGAGATCTGGCCAAACGCAAGTTATTTCCTGCTTTATACAGCTTATTTCGAGAGCATCAGTTGCCGGAACAATTTGCAGTGGTAGGAGTTGGGCGCCGCTCATTAAGCCAAGATGTGTTCCGGGAACATGTCAAATCATCAATTGAGTCGTTTGCCCGTTATCCGGTGAATAATGAGTGGAGGGATTTTATCTCGCGCTTTTTTTATGTTTCATTAGATATCGAAGAGGTAGAAGATTACCAGACGCTTTTACATACGATTGAAACAGTTGAGCATGATTTTAACATACCTGAAAACCGCCTTTTTTATTTGGCTATTGCACCTGAGCTGTTTGAACCGGTTACCTTTCATTTGCAACAGGCCGGCATTCTAAAGCAGCGGGGGTGGAAGCGGGTGGTGATTGAAAAGCCATTTGGGCACGATCTGCGCTCGGCAGAAGTATTGAATGAAAAAATCGGTCAGGTGTTTCGTGAGGAAGAAATTTACCGCATCGACCATTATCTTGGCAAAGAAATGGTGCAAAACATAGAAGTGATCCGCTTTGCCAACACGCTGTTTGAGCCGGTATGGAATAATCAGTATATCTCCAATGTGCAAATCACATCCAGTGAGGTGGTTGGTGTTGAAGGGCGTGCCAGATACTATGATCATGCTGGGGCTTTGCGGGATATGGTTCAAAATCATATGCTGCAGATGATGACCATGGTGGCCATGGAACCTCCCAGCAGACTGAAACCGGAGGCTATCCGCGATGAAAAAGTAAAGGTGCTGCGCTCCATTCGCCGTATGCACCAGGCCGAGGAAATTTCCCGGCATGTTGTACGGGCCCAGTATCTGGCTGGAGAGATAGACAGCCAGACTGTCAAGGGATATGTTGAAGAAGAAAAAGTGAACCCGAATTCACAGACAGAAACGTTTGTCGCGGCCAAATTTTACATTGATAATTTCCGCTGGGCAGGTATTCCTTTTTACATCCGCACCGGGAAGCGTTTAGCCAAAAAAGCAACAGAAGTGATTATTCAGTTTAAACAGTTGCCGCCCCTTTACTATAACCAATCGGGGCAGCTGGAGCCCAATGTGCTGGTGATCCGTATCTACCCTGAAAATGGCATTTATCTTAAGTTAAACCTGAGGCAGCCTGAAGATACGGACAAAATTGCACCTGTGTCCATGTCCTTTACGCAAAACAGCTCACCTGGATTTCACTCACCTGAAGCATATGAGCGGCTAGTCAAAGATTGTTTAGAAGGTGATTCTACATACTTCACCAGGTGGGATGAAGTTGCCCTGGCGTGGAAAATTGTTGATCCGATCGTTCGCACGTTTGAGAGTGGTGAGGTGCCACTCTATACATATAAAGCCGGCTCCTGGGGACCGCAGGAGGCAGAGCAGTTGGTGGCACATGACGGCTTAAAATGGTGGCCGGTATTAAAATGACTAGCTGAGCACCTTTCTTTTAACAAGTTAAGGAGGATATCGAGGAGGGATTAACTTGAAAATTTATGATATTTCCATGCCTATTCATCAAGATATGCCTGTGTATAAAAATAAGGTAGAGAAAAAGCCTCATTTTGAAGTAATGAGTGATTTTAAAACCGGTAAAGTGCATGAGACGCGGATCCACCTTGATGTCCACACAGGGACTCATGTAGATGCCCATTTGCATATGTTTGAGGATGGAGAAACCATCGAGGCGATTCGGCTTGAAGAGCTGGTAGGTCCATGCAAGGTGCTGGACTTCACCCATGTGGAGGACGGGATTTCCAAAGCAGATTTGGAACAAAAACAGATTAACCCTAGCGATTTTATTCTGCTTAAAACAAAAAACTCCTTTGATACAGAGTTTAATTTTGAATTTATTTATCTAAAAGAGGATGGGGCCCGGTATCTTGCTGACATTGGTGTAAAGGGAGTGGGAATTGATGCATTGGGCATTGAGCGCAATCAGCCTGGGCACCCTACTCATAAAACTTTAATGAATAAGAACATTATTATACTAGAGGGAATCAAGCTGGATCAGGTTGATGAGAGGGTGTATTTTATGGTGGCAGCTCCTCTCAAGTTGTTAAATGTGGATGCTGCTCCCGCTCGCGTCATGTTGTTTGACCAATTACCTGCCCTCTAAATGGGCAGGTATTTAAGATCATACCGCAATGTATAGTTTTGGTCTAAAAATAACAGTTGATTTTCCTTTTTGGTCATGGTATAGTGGCTATTGCCGCTTTTTTGTTGAAGACATTTTACTAAGCACTATAAATCGCCAAAGCGGGTGTCAGTAGCTCAGCTGGATAGAGCAGCGGCCTTCTAAGCCGTCGGTCGGGGGTTCGAATCCCTCCTGACACACCATTTTATGTCATGTTCAGGGAGTTATTAAAAAGGTATGGTATCCATTAAATAGCTCCTTTTTATTGTGTTCGAAGAAAATTTGAGGGAAACCAATAATATCCTATTGACATTTAGGTCAAAAGATGTTACGATTAAAAATGTCGCTCAAGCAAGGGAAGTGTAGTGCTGATTGTATAAAGTCCTATGTGTCTTGCGTGAGCAATGACTAAAAAAATGCGATTTCCTGTCGCAATGTGGAAGTTTTTGAACTTCCATGTGCTTCAGAACCTTGAAAACTGAACAAAGCACAAGCGTGCGAGGCTCATTCCTTTGGGAATGACGTTAATCATCTACATGGACGGCGGAAGGCCGGCTAAAAGCGTCGCGTCCTGCGACAACGCCGGCACTAGCACGTCCGTGTGCGTCGGAGAGTTTGATCCTGGCTC